>JACDCK010000289.1 GCA_013817595.1 Pyrinomonadaceae bacterium
GTCCAGGTTCAACCGGCACCCGATACCCTACCCGGCACCAATCTATGGCTCAATCAAAAAAGGCTCTCGCAAAAACCTCTCGGAAACAAAATGGTCGCAGCGCGCCTCGCGCTTCGGTAAAAACCTACAACAACTACATCGGCGGCAAATGGGTTCCGAGTGAATCGGGCGAGGTATTCGAAGACATCAATCCCGCCGACACTCGTGACACCATCGGCCGTTTCCCGCTTTCCACCAGCGCGGATGTAAACGCCGCAGTCAATGCTGCCCAGGAAGCATTTGATCGCTGGCGCCATACGCCCGCCCCGCGTCGTGCGGAAATTCTTTTCCGACTGGGTGAGATCCTGATTCGAAATAAGGAGACATTCACCGCCGACATGACTCGTGAGATGGGCAAGGTTTTGAAAGAAGCGGGCGGTGATGTTCAGGAAGCAATTGATTGCACTTACTACACGGCGGGCGAGGGCCGGCGTCTGCACGGTTTTACCACACCAGCGGAGATGCCTGACAAGTTTGCCATGTGTGTGCGTCAACCCGTGGGACTCTGCGGCTTGATCACACCGTGGAATTTCCCGATGGCCATTCCTTCGTGGAAACTCATTCCTGCTCTTGTCTGTGGCAACACCGTCGTTTTAAAACCTGCTGAAGACACCCCGCTCGCCGCTTACAACCTGGTGAAAGCTTGCGAAGAAGCCGGCCTTCCGCCAGGTGTCGTGAATCTCGTAACGGGATACGGCGAGCCGGGAGGGGCCGCGATGACAAATCACCCCGCCTTGCGGCTCATCTCGTTCACCGGATCGACGGAGACCGGGCGACTGGTGGCCTCGGCCTGTGCTGAACGCAATGCGATCTGTTCGCTGGAGATGGGCGGCAAGAACGCAATCATCGTAATGGATGATGCCGATATCGATCTGGCGATCGAGGGAGCGGTGTGGGGCGCGTTTGGCACGTCAGGCCAACGCTGCACCGCGTCGTCACGGCTGATTGTCCACAAGAAGGTTTACAAGAAGTTTTCGCAGAAGCTGGTGGAACGGACCGAGGAACTTAGAATCGGCAATGGCGCGGACCCGAAGACTGACGTGGGTCCGGTAATCAATGCCGCCGCGGTCGAGAAGATCATGGGTTACATCGACATCGGCCAGAACGAAGATGGCGCCACTCTGGCCTGTGGTAGCAAACGACTCACACGGGGCGATTACGCAAACGGTTATTTCATCGAGCCAACTGTGTTCACCGACGTAGCTCCCGACATGCGTATTGCGCAGGAAGAGATTTTTGGACCGGTCACTGCGGTCATTCCCGCCAACTCGCTGGATGACGCGGTCAAGATTACCAATGGAGTGCGCTACGGCTTGTCGGCGGCAATCTACACCCGCGACGTTAATCGAGCGTTCCATGCAATGAAAGAGATGTACACCGGCATCTGCTACGTTAATGCATCGACGATAGGAGCCGAGGTTCACCTGCCATTTGGCGGAACGAAGGCCACCGGCAACGGGCATCGCGAAGCCGGAACACAGGTGCTTGATATCTTCTCCGAATGGAAATCCATTTACGTTGATTACAGCGGAAAGCTTCAGCGAGCGCAGATTGACGAAGTGAAGCTGTAAGCAAACACGATCAAGGCGCAGTCTCTAAAATCCGATCCATGATGGGGGTAACGACCACGTGATTGTCGGTCTGCCGAAAGAGATCAAAGACAATGAATACCGGGTGGGCTTAACACCTGCAGGCGTGCGCGCCCTAACTGACGCCGGCCACCGGGTTGTGATCGAACGAACCGCGGGCGAAGGCTCAGGGTTTGAGGATGGCCTTTATCAAAAAGCGGGCGCGCAGACTCTTGGCTCCGCCGACGAGGTTTGGGCCCAGGGCGAGATGATTGTGAAAGTGAAAGAGCCGATTGAGCCCGAGTACCCACGAATGCGGGAAGGCCAGTTGCTCTTTACCTATCTTCATCTGGCTCCAGACAAAGAACTAACTGAAGAGCTTCTCAAACGCAAAGTTACCGGTATCGCTTACGAAACCATTACCGATCGAAGTGGCGGCTTGCCACTGCTGACGCCCATGTCTGAGGTCGCCGGCCGCATGGCTATCCAAGTTGGAGCCCATTATCTCGAGAAGATGAGTGGCGGCCGCGGCATCCTGCTGGGAGGTGTCCCCGGTGTGCCCGCAGCCCGCGTAGTGATTATTGGCGGCGGTGTGGTAGGTACAAACGCTGCGAAGATTGCGGTGGGCATGGGCGCGGATGTAACCATAATCGACAACAACCTCGACCGCTTGCGCGAACTTGACGACATATTCCTCTCAAAGATCTCAACGCTGGCTTCCAGCGCCTACATGATCCACGATGCCGTCTCGCAAGCCGATCTGATCGTGGGTGCGGTGTTGGTGCCTGGGGCCTCAGCTCCCAGGCTAGTCACCCTCAGCATGCTCAAAGATGTTCCCAACGGCGCCGTCATCGTCGACGTTGCAGTGGATCAGGGTGGCTGCATCGAAACCACACACCCCACAACGCACTCGGATCCCACCTACTACGTCGAAGGCGTCTTGCATTATTGCGTAGCGAACATGCCAGGTGCAGTGCCGCGCACTTCCACCTTCGCGCTCACCAATGCAACTCTTCCTTATGCGCTCAGACTGGCTAATAGAGGATTCTTCGAGGCAATTTCCAGCGACTCGGGTTTGAAGGCCGGAGTGAACACTTATGCTGGCCATTGTACTTATGAAGCCGTCGCTACTTCACAGGGGTTGAAACACACGCCGCTGGACGAATTGATTGGAACGAGGACCGCTAAGACGGCCTGAATTAAGCCATGCAAAGTTGCAGGGTGGGATCGGGCAAAGCGGAGCGCGCTCGACCGCGCCCTCCTAAGGGCGCACAGAATCTTTCGGAAACCTGATCGTTGCCTTCGCGCTATTTTGAAACTCAGCCCGGCTGGGTGCGATGACGTTACGTTTGATGAGCTTGGTGCGCCCTTTCGGGGGCGGTTGTGGCTACCTTCTACCGCGCCTTCTGCGCTGGTTGAGTTATTCCTCCTAGATCAATTCTGGGGACTCAGCATCCGGACGCTAGCGGTTGCTCCGCTCCCTACTTCCTCCCTAGCAGCAGCTCAGCCACGCATTCCGTTAGGGCCTCAGCGGCCACAGGCTTTGAAAACACCGCATCGGCGTATTCT
>JACDCK010000290.1 GCA_013817595.1 Pyrinomonadaceae bacterium
CATTAGGCTGCGGCTAGTTATCGGGGGAATGATTCTGGCCATGGTAATGCTGCCAGTTGCCTACTGGGTAGGAGTGAAGACAAATTTTGTAAAGCCTTATCAACAGGAGCGTATCAATGTCATCCTCGATCCCGAAAAAGCAGATCGACGAGGCTTTGGCTATAGCACCTGGCAGTCGATCCTGACCGTTGGCGAAGGCGGATTGCTCGGCGCGCAAACCACCTCGGAACACTCTCAAAGCAGTTTGAAGTTTTTGCCGGAACCCCATACCGACTTCATTTTTGCCGTGACGGCTGGTAACGCGGGTTTTATCGGCTGCATTTTGGTGTTGCTCGCTTACGCACTCCTACTCTCGAGGCTGGTCACGGGGGCGCGGCGGGCACCAGACCGGCCCGGGATGCTAGTCATTATGGCAATTGTCGGTGGGTTGATGTTCCAGGTATTCATAAACATCGGTATGGAACTCGGGCTTTTGCCCGTCATCGGCGTCCCATTGCCTCTGATGAGCGCCGGCCTCGCCTCGCTCATCGCGACTTTCATCGCCATCGGTTTCGCGATCAGCGTCCAGCTTAGAAGGTTCGTTAACTAGCATGGTGGGACAGAGTTCAGTCTGTGATCAGCTTTAGTCTGAAATCAGGAATAGAGACAAATTCAGTTAGTGAGCAAAAGGTCCTACAATCTCAGAACTCACCTGCCTAATCAGACAGAGCTCTGCACGCTTGGCTGGCTTCAGGAGCTAACAGCCAGGTATTCAGCGGGAACCCGAGGGCGGGGCGTGGGCGGTCGACTTCTATGTTTCCTCGACCTCATTCTCATCGTAAACATCTTGTGTTTCGCGTTTCACGCCCCTTCGGTTATACTCCAGCTTAGCTAGCTTGCCGGATGTTTTCATTTGGCGCTCCAAATGTAGCTTATATCTTCGAAGCACGAAAAGCCAAGTAAGAGAATTTTCCGTGCGCCCGACCAGGCGAGACGAGTTGTTTGTCGTTACAGTTTTGTCGTAACAGGATGACGACTCGCTGTTAACTTTATTGAAGCGGCTCGCGAGGCCCAATGGGCTCTGGAGACATGCGGGCGATGGGACAACATTCCCAACTTCCCCCGGGGGAAGGGTAAACAAGCCAGAACAGGTTCGAGCACATTAGGGCAAGTTTTCTCTACGGCTCCCTCAACTTAGTTGAGGATGTGCTCCCTGTGGCAAAGTTGGCGCGTTCGAAGCGCCAGAACCGCAGTCAGGGTTTCTGTTGAACAGTTCAAATGACCGTCGCGCTTTCGACGGGGTAAGTCCACACCGGGACGCTCGCGAGCGCAACCTGCAAACAACTCACACACGGCCGGTTGGCAATCTATTTCCAGACTCGCCTGAGCCGCGGCCAACAATTTCCACTGAACAAAACGCAGTGGGACGTCTAACCGTCTCACTAGTCTCGCGTAAAGCACGCTCCTCGCTCTTTGAGAAAATGGCGGGCTTGTTTCGCGCAACTTACATTTTCAAAAGAATGCTCGGCCCCGGAACCAGCCGACGGCGTGGCATCGGGAGCTGAGGTCATCAAACTACTCTTCCACAAGGGCAAATAAGCATCGAGCCTTGCGGCCTGCATTCCAGGAGACACAAGTTACAACATGGCAAAAGAATTAATCGTAAGCGTCAACGGACGCGAAAAAAAGATCGCGATCATCGAGGATGATCAGGTTACCGAGTTTTACATTGAGCGTGGTGAAGACAATCAGGGCATTGTCGGCAATATCTACAAAGGACGCGTAATGCGCGTGCTGCCGGGCATGCAATCGGCCTTTGTGAATGTCGGTTTGGAACGGGACGCTTTCCTTTATGTCTCTGACTTCTTTGACGAAGAGGAAGAGTTTGAACGTATCGTCATCGACAAGGCGAAGAAAGGCGAAGCCGATGCAGGGCGCGCCGCCGCTGAACAAATCGCCCTCGGTCGCGTGGAGCGCGAACATCACATCGAAGCCACACATGAGCGTGCTGAGCCACTTCGCGAGGCTGAAGTAGAGGCTGTACTTGGTGAGGCGGCCTCAGTTGCGACAGAGCAACCCGCCGAAACTGCGGACACTGGTCGACGGCGTAGTCGGCGCGGCCGCCGTCGCGGTCGTGGGAGAGATGGTCAGGAAGCGCCCGTCGAGCAGGCAGCCAGAAGCGCTGCTGACGTTGAAGAGGAAGAGATCATCACACCGTTTGTCGAGACTGACCCTTCGATCCAGAGAATTGTCGACGAAGAGGAGAATGCCGCGGTAAACGGCGAGATGTTTAAAGATGCACGGTTGCAGGAGCGGATATTCAATCAGATCCATGCCGTCGAGTTCAATTTCGAGGATGATTATCGTAACCCGGAAGTGGGCTCGGTTCTTCCGTCAGGTGGCCATCAAAATCCTTCGTTCCAACGAATCGATGATGGAGAGGACACCAGCGACCAGGGACGAATAATGATGCGCGCGCCGGAAACGATTGCTGCGCATGTGAAGAGCTTTGTTGACAGTGTTGACGGACAGACACTTCCTGGTGGCACTTTTCAACGCATAAGTGACGACGAGGAGCCCGAACAGTTGAGGACACCTTCGGCGTTTGAGGCCGAAGCGGATGAGGAGACTGAAGCACCGGGATTTGCAGCCCGAGCCGTGGAGAGAATTGTCAGCGTGGCGCGGAGGAAAACTGGATCTCGAAAGCCAGCGGTGAGTAAAAGCACGAAGACCAGAGCCGCGAACAAGAAAGCCCCTACGAAGAGACGTGCCAAAAGCGTGACCGATAAATCGGTGGATTCAGCGTCCCCAAGCGAGACGACTGCGGACACTGGTCTGGAAGATTCGGAAGCACGCATTACTGGTAATCGCTCTCGCGGTGAATTCGCGACGCGACGAGGTGGCAGAAGGCGACGCCGTCCCACTTCAAAGCCAAAGACCACCGGCGGCGCCGACCAGGACGCTCCCACAAACGGGCAGGCCGAAGAGACGGAGACCTCAACAGATATCACGCCGGTTGAGGAAGCGAAGCCTGTTGCTCCCTTAACGAAGCCGGCAGCTCCCGAACCAACTTCTCGCGACCGGGAGCAGAGTTCTCGCGATTATCCACGCTCCCAGCGAAGAGATCGACAACAACCAACGATTACGGATCTGCTGGACGAAGGACAGGAGATTCTGGTCCAGATCGCTAAGGA
>JACDCK010000085.1 GCA_013817595.1 Pyrinomonadaceae bacterium
TTGCCACCCACCATCAAAAACAGATTTTCCACTTGGGCTTGCGACCGGCTCTGGTCCCCAGCTCCCAAAGTCGTGGCGTTGAGAAGCCCAGTTGTGAGCGCGCCCCCCAGCACATTAGCTGACAACAATGACCTTGTAATCGAGCCGCCCGCGGCTGGCAGCGGACCCGTGTCGACGAGCGTGGCATTTATTCCCGCAATGGTCGCATTGACGGCAGTCGCCCGCCCGCTGAAGGTGTTGAGAGCGGAGCTACACCGCACGCGAATAAAGATGGAGTGATACGTGCTCGCAGCCCTTAGTGTGAAATCAACCGGTAGACTCGGATTAATTACTGTGAAGGTTGCCGTCACCGGATCGAACGTGCCGGGCGTGAAGGCTGGGATATTTACCACTGCATTGGTCGGAGTTCCGACCACCGTGAAGGATTGCAACCCACTTCCAGCATTAACATGATCAACCGTTACCGAGTTTGGTCCACTCGTCACTCCAAAGGAGGGATACCACCCGGAAATAGGTCTCCCTCAGTAACCGTGAGTTTCCATAAAAATCGGCTCCCTCGCTTGGAGTGGATAGCCATTCGGACCCAACCCGCCGTTGAAGGTACGCAAAACGGTCTTTCCCTAAACTATTGGATGACAAAACGTTGTAACCTAGTTTAATGATCCTGTCGCTGCTTGTATGTCTGCGAGCAGCTATTGATCTTTACAAAACTTGTATGTCTGCGAGCAGCTATTGATCTTTATAAGAGATGACGATTGCACACGATTAAGGCAACCTGCTGCGTAGCAGGGACGCAACTCCGCGAGTCTGCTAGGGCGAGGGACGCTCGCTCAACTGTCCAAGGTGTCCGGCATCAAGTAGTTTTCCCACTTGTGTTGCCTCATCCGAAAGTTACCGAACAATGTGTGGCGTCTACTCGTGAATGTTAGCATCGCGCGTCGCTTAATACCCGCTGTCGAAAAACTCTCGAAACTCGTTTCATTAATGGCCAAGCATTCTCCGTCCTCTCGTAACCTCAATTAGGCGGAGCAACTATCCTCACGTAGGCGCGAGCCCTGTCATGGTCGTCTGCGTCGCCGACTACGAGGCGGACCCCGGCTTGTAGAGCGCCCCGTCGGAAACGACTAGCCGAATTTCCGGGTGCTTCCCTAGCCGTTTGGCTGATGCCGACGCCGTTTCCGCTATGGCATTCTTCCTACACAACGCGGAGTGATTTCCGCACAAACTGAGAAGCAGGATGGAGGAACGTGATGGAAGCATCTGAGACGCAGACAAATAATTCGTGGCTCGCGCTATCGCAATGTCTGGCAGCCGGCGTAGAGCGAGTCAGTTCAAGCGTTGTGGCGATTGACGCCCGCCCGCGCGTGCGGACGAGCGGAGTCGTCTGGCGGCCCGGCATCGTCGTCTCTACCGATCACACCATCAGGCGGGACGAAGAGATCACCGTCACGCTGGGCGACGGGCGCAGTCTGCCTGCCGCACTCGTCGGACGCGACGCGGGCACTGATTTGGCGGTGCTGCGGGTTGAAGATGGAGACGCAGCAAGCGAGCAAGGAAGCGCCCAGATAAGCGACGCCGCGGAACTAAGGGTCGGGCATGTCGTACTAGCCGTCGGGCGCCCCGACCCGGAGCGCGGCGTGAGCGCGAGTTTCGGCATCATCAGCCTCTTGGGCGACAAGTGGCGCACGTGGCGCGGCGGCGAGATTGATCGTCTCATTCGCCTCGACCTCGCCATCCATCTCGGCTTCTCCGGCGGCGCGCTCATTGACGCGGAGGGACGCGTACTCGGCATTAATACATCTGCCTTAGCGCGGGGCGCGGGGCTTACCATCCCCGCTTCAACCGTAGACCGCGTCGTTGATGCGCTTCTGACGCGCGGTCGCATCGCACGCCCGTATCTCGGAGTCGGGATGCACCCGGTAGCTTTACCGGAGTCGTTGCGGAGTAGACTGAAGCTAACCGCGCCGAGCGGATTAATCATGCTCTCGGTCGAGCCGGATGGTCCAGCGGACAAAGCCGGGGTAACGCTCGGCGACGTGCTCATTGCGCTCCACGATGCGCCGACCGCCGACACGGATGACGTGCAGGCGGCGCTCGGCGGATGCGAAGTCGGTCAGGAAGTGAAAGCGAAGATTGTGCGTGGCGGGGAAGTTAAAGAGTTGACGATCAGACTCGGCGAGCGACCCGGCAGAAGCAGGTAAGCGAGGCCGGCAGAAAAATGGAAAAGCGAACGCCGCGCCCTGGAGGAGATGATACAAAGTCTCACTACGAGCGACCTAGAGGCGGAGGCCACTTGACGTCCGTGTTCATCATCGCGGCTTCCGAGGTCGTTCGCGCTGGGCTGGAAACGCTCGTCGGGTCGGACGAACGCTTCACCGTGACGGGCAGCGCTGCAGACTGTGAGGTGCTGGCGGAAGCTCCGCCGCCGGATGTGGTGCTGCTGGAGCTGGGTGATGCTTCGGGCATCAACTTCGCCGAACTACGAAACTTAGAGGAAGCAGGGACGGACGGGGACGCGCCCGCGCTCGTCGTGCTCATGGCTGACTTAAGGGAAGAACGAATTACGGACGCGCTCGACTTCGGCGTGCGTGCTGCACTACCCCGCAATAGCACAAGTGGCGAAATCCTCGCGGCGATTGAAGGCGTCGCCGCAGGATTGATCGTCATACACCGGGACGCCCTCGATGCGTTGCGTGATGTGAATGCTTCCACGGCAGTGACGGCAGTGACGCCTTCACCGTCAAGCGAAGAAAGCTTACGTGAAGCCGAGCGGCTCACGCCCCGCGAAGTCGAGGTCCTGGGGATGCTGACCGAGGGTCTCGGTAACAAAGAGATCGCGTCGCGCCTGATGATTTCAGAGCACACCGTCAAGTTTCACGTCTCGTCCATCTTCGCCAAATTGGGCGCTTCGAGTCGCACCGAGGCGGTCACGCAAGGCATCCGGCGCGGCCTCATTATGCTTTAAGCCGGATGCCTTAAGCCGGCAGGTATTTCTCAACTTTTAAGGTGGTCGGGGTTGAAAGTTATGCAGAGCGAAATTCAAGTGACGAGCGAACAAAAGCTTGCGGCAGAAGAAGCGCGCATCTCCGCCGTCTCTGCTGATCGGGATGATTTTCTGTTGGATGCTTACTCGCAAACAATCATCAGCGTCGCGGAAAAGGTCAGTCCATCGGTCGTCTATATTGAGACGCATCATGAGCGGCGAAGTGCACGGGGCGCAGAACAGACGGCGCAGGGCAGCGGCTCAGGCTTCATCTTTACACCAGACGGCTTCGTCCTCACGAACAGCCACGTCATACACGGCGCGACACGCATCGATGTGACGCTCGCGGACAATCGGCACTACGAGGCGCAACTGATCGGAGACGACCCCGACACAGACTTAGCCGTTGTCCGGGTCAACGCGCCCAATCTCGTTCCGGCGCAGTTAGGCGAGAGCCAGAAGATCAAAGTGGGTCAGATAGTGGTCGCCATCGGCAACCCATATGGCTTTCAATACACCGTGACTGCCGGTGTGGTGAGCGCGCTCGGTCGGAGCTTGCGCGCCACATCGGGTCGCTTGATGGACGACGTGATTCAGACCGACGCCGCGCTGAACCCGGGTAACTCCGGTGGCCCGCTGGTCAACTCGCGCGGGCAGGTCATCGGCGTCAACACGGCAATGATCCTGCCGGCACAAGGGCTGTGCTTCGCCACTTCGATCGACACGGCCAAGTTCGTCGCCTCTCGTCTCATCCGTGACGGTCGAATCGTCAGGAGTTTCATCGGACTCGCTGGGCAGAACGTGCCCCTGCTGCCCCGCGTCGTGCGCTACTTCAAGCTGGATGTGAAAAGCGGCATTCTGGTCGTCTCCTTCGAGCAAAACAGCCCGGCGCGGCAGGCCGGGGTCATGGAAGGAGACCTCATTGTTGGGTTTGACTATCACCCCGTCGCCGGTATCGACGACCTGCACAAACTCCTAACAGAAGAGCGGCTGGGGCGCTCCCTACCGCTCGAAATCATCCGGCGCGCGGAGAGACTCACCCTCCGAGTGGTTCCGGAGGAGTCTCAGCCCCGCACGAAAGAGTAAAAACGAATGATCTGACCTGCCGGGAAAGATGACCCCTCGAGTTGCTCTCCTCGTTCACGTGAGAAACTGCGCGCGCTGTCCGGCTTCGAAGTGAGGCAGATAACCCCGGCAGTGCCAGCGAGGGATAGTGGTATTTTGAGTCAAGGGGTGAGGTCCTTTTTCGTGCTTCCAGTTAACGGGATGTAGTGCCAAGCAGATTCAATTTAGTTCACTCTGCGCGCGTCGCGCAAGTGGAGCGCGGGCATCCTGCCCGCAATGAGCGCCTGGCGCGAACCAACCTTAATCCCACACTCAAGAAACCGTCAGACGGCGTTCCCACATTGCAGTCGAATTGTCTGGGCTGACAGCTGTCTAAAGGTTTGTTCGCGCTGCGCGCTCATTGCGGGCAAGATGCCCGCGCTCCATAGGTTGACGCTTGCGCATGGGGCCTGCACAGGTTAATCCCAGTATCGTTCGGGCCAGCGGCGCTTCCGAAACTTCTCTTCTGACCAGAAGTTACGCAGGAGTTCAATCTGCAAATCGCGGGGACTTTCCTCAGCTGCCGGCAACACGATGCTTACACGTCGTAGCGATAGGGTGTGTTCGTGAGGCCAAACATGCGGCGGTAGGCGTGGGCTGCGCGCACGATCTGTCGCTGCTTTCTGAGATCAACATTCGCTGAAGGGGCAGCGAACCAGTCTGATGCGCGAGTCTTCACTTCCACGAAACAGAGAGTGGGCCCTTCATAGGCGACCAGATCGATTTCCACATTCACTACTGCGTCATTCCGGTTTCGTCCCACTGGAAGTATGAAATTAGCAGCCACGATCTGGTAGCCGGCCTGATGGAGAAAGGCGGCGGCGAGTTCTTCGCCACGCCGGCCTCGTTCAAGAAGCGCAGAGGAAGTGGTAAGGTTTTCTGGTGAGGAATTCTGCATTGAGTAATCTAGGAACGCCCGTGCAGGCAGGCGTTCATGCGCGAACCCATTAGGCCCCTAACGCCAGGAGCGCGGTTGCATCAGCTCGTCAATTGCACAACGATCGCCAGGGATTCATGGCCACCCACAACGGCCGATTTGTGACCTTTGCCGATAATGTCCTCCGCCAGGAGCACATCTTTGGGAGCGAATTGTCTTACAGACGGGTGTAGGTCGCCTTCATAAGATCCTATCCTCCGAGTGACTTTCGCAATTGATCCAATGCCTTGCCCCAGAAGGTTTTCATTTTTGCGGCAGCTTTCGCGTCCGGAAGCTTGCTATGCTGGACGACAACCTGGCTCTTGGCGTCGCCCTTTGGAAGAAAATTGATCTCGAGACTGGTCTTACCGTCTTTCCAGGTCACACGCATAGACTTGTGCGCCGTGGCCTTTCGTACCACGAGTCCAACTTCTGGAAGCCAACTGCTGCGACTCTTTTCGTTCGCCACTGCTTTGTAGAGATTCGCAAGCGGCACGTTTACGGTTCTACTCACACTAATCTGGTAGCCGCCGGGCTTTTCGTGCTTCTCGCGCAGGCCACGTGCCTGTTCGTAGGTGACAGTGACCATTTGCTCCACCAGGGGCCAAGGTCATGCTGGGAGTTTAGAAACTTGACGATTTCCTGATGCGTCATCTTTTTCGCTCCGGCTTTATCAAGAATGGCGAACCATTGATTCCACTTCTTGCCGGTCTTTGCTTTGACGGCCTCGTCCCTCATGCGAGGGCTCTGTGCTTTCATAGTAGTCGCCATATGAATTCCCCAACTCCTAAGCGTCACGATTGTATGCGGCCTTAAGCCAATGTTGCACCTCGTCGTCGATGTCCTGAACAGACTCAATGGGAATGCGATGCGTGATGCGGTCCTTCTTGGCAAAGCCGCCGGTATCGATCAAGCGTCCTTTCGCCTTCATATCACCGAGCGCAAAACCGAGATCGATGCGCGTACGCGTGGTTGGTTTGATTTGCGCAAACACGTGCTTGCGATACAGAGGAACGATGGTCTGGCAGGGACATGCCTTCGCATCTTTTCCCACCTTGAGTCCGAGTTTTAGCAAGGCGTCATAAATGGGCCTAAGAGCGGATTTCGAGCCGGAGAACATTTGTTCCACATAACCTTCCGCGGCTTTAAGATACTGGTTCGGATCGGACGTCTCAGTACCTTTCCCCACCGAGCGTTCAGCGATCCACCAGGCAGGGTTGGTTCCCAGGCCATGCTCTTGTTTGAGCCAGTCGCGCCGCTCCTTCTCGTCTTTTGGTCCGGACTTCTTGACGAAACGCAGCCAGTCCTCGAGCGAGCGTCCGGTCTTCTGCCTGAGCTCCGCGACCCACTTCTGAGTCATCGCAATGCCGGGATGCACGCTGTAGATTGATTTCTTCTTGCTAGCTGTTGCTGTACGTGGCATAAGCTAATTTCCTTTCTGACGGAAGATAACCTAAGGCCTGGCCATCTGCTTCTTCGAAATTGCTAACTTGGACACTAATTAAAGGGGATTCTGGAGCGCGGGCATCTTGCCCGCAATGAGCGCGTAGCGCGAACAAACTTACCCCACACCCAACCTATTAAACTATCGCGTCTACCAGTCAATGGTTACTTCTTTTTTATCGCGCAGTTGGGACTGTCTGGGCTGATAGCCACCTAAACGTCTGTTCGCGCTGCGCCCTCATTGCGGGCAGGATGCCCGCGCTCCATGAATGCCCCCGCTCCACACTCACTCTCTAAAGTTCGCCGTCGGCAGAAACCGAGGTGCTCGTCTCACCTTTGTTGCCTGTTCAAAGGAGTAGGCATACTTGATCAATTTTGGCTCGCTATACGCAGCTCCGAAAAACGAGATGCCAAACGGTAGTCCGAAAATGTAGCCGGCAGGCACGGTGATATGTGGATAACCCGCGACCGCGGAGGCTGATGAATAGCCGCCGGTGAAGTGGTCACCGTTGATCCAGTCAGTGGGCCAGGCGGGACCGCCCGTGGGAGCGATTAGCGCATCAAGCCGATGCTGGCGCATTACAAAGTCAATCCCCTGGCCTCGGGACAAAAGATGGTTCTTGCGCAGGGCTTGAAGATACTTCTTGTCGGTAAGCGGGCCTTTCCCCTGGGCCTTTATAAAAATGTCCTGCCCGAAGTAAGGCATTTCTTTATCGCGGTTCTTTTCATTGAATTCAATTACCTCTTTCAACGTACGAACTGGCGCCTTGGGTCCGAGGCCGGCGAGGTAGGCATTCAGGTCCGCTTTAAACTCGTATAGCAGCACCTCGAACTCGGAGTCGTCAAACTTTCCTTTGGTGGGGATGTCGGCAGGATCGATTACCACTGCCCCCAGTTTTTTGATCTCTCTTATTAGCTCTTCCATCCGCTTATCGACTTGATCGTTAAAGTTGAAGTACGCTCTGGCCACTCCGATACGGGCGCCGCGTAACCCAACCTTATCGAGAAACCTGGTGTAGTCGCTATGCGACTTGCCTTGGCTCGACCTGGTTGCGCTGTCGCGCGAATCGATTCCAGTCAGCACCCCCAGCAAAACGGCTGCACCGTTACGTTGCGAGCCATGGGACCAGCCGTGTCCTGACTGTGTGCGATGGGGACAATTCCCGACCTGCTAACCACACCGAGGGTGGGTTTAATTCCGACCAACGAGTTTGTGGAAGAGGGACAGACGATCGATCCATCTGTTTCTGTACCAATCGCAGCCGCGCACAAGTTCGCGGCCGCGGCCGCTCCGGAGCCAGAGCTGGATCCACAAGGATTGCGGTCTAACACGTAAGGGTTCCTGGTCTGACCACCGCGACCACTCCAGCCGCTACTCGAATGATTTGAACGAAAGTTTGCCCACTCACTGAGATTTGTTTTGCCGAGGATCACTGCTCCAGACTCGCGCAGTCTTCGGGCGACAAACGCATCCCGGCTCGGAGTAGAGGCGAACAAGGCGAGCGAGCCGGCGGTTGTCATCATGCGGTCGGCGGTGTCGATGTTGTCCTTGATGAGAATCGGAATACCGTGCAATGGTCCACGCGCCCCTTTTTCCTTGCGTTCCCGGTCTAAAGCCTCTGCGATGGCCATCGCGTCGGGGTTGATCTCGATCACCGAGTTTATAGCTGGGCCGCGCTTATCAATATCTTCTATGCGCTCGAGATACTTCCGGGTGATGGTGCGCGCACTCAGCTTTCCATACTTCATACCTTCCTGCAGCTCGGCGATAGTTAGTTCATCAAATTCAAAGGGCTCAGAATATAAACTCAATGGATCAGCAGCGGCTGCAGGGTTGGTAGTAGCAATGACGGGCTTGCTGATCGCTAGCGCACCGGCCAGCGCGCTTCTTTGCAGGAAGTCTCTACGCTTCATATCAGCTCCTTCAGATCTGGTTAGCGCTTGCGGGCTTGTGGGACTAATGCCGGGTAGGATTCACCGTTCCCAGGCTTCGACGTCTCCGTCAACTATAACAAAGAGGGGACAGTGGGTCAGTTTCCTCTTGCTAACTGTCTCAGTCACACCGTGGCTTTAGCCCGGTGTCAACGAAAGCTCCTTACACCTGGAACCGCTTTAGCGGTTTTCCTTAATGCGTTATTCACCTGGAGCCAACTCCAAACCGTTCAAAACGGTTAGAAAATCAGGGGCAAGCTTTAACACCGGGCTAAAGCCGCGGTGCGAATGAGAGTACCAAATTAACTTTGGGATGAACGGTCCATAGTCTCATCAATCGCACTCGTCTCGGTCGCGTTAAGTTTTACTTCTCAAGTGCCGCTCGTACCTTCTTGACGACTACACCCGGCGTGGAATACCAGAGGCGACTGCCCTCGAAAACCTTCGATCCATCAATGCCTACGCTCAGCTCACCGAGGCCGCCCTTTACGGTTTCCACGTTGAGATCAGGGTCCTGGGAAAGATCAGCAGCCACACGGGCGGCTATCAGGTTCTTTATGGGTCAAACCGGACAGTAACGAATGATGATGTTCTTCATAGTCTCCCCTCGTTCAATGAGCGCGAGTGTTAGTTCTTTTGAGTCCGAAGTTCGGAGTTCAACCTTTTTTAGGATGCGGCCTTAAGCCGTGCCTACAAGGTAAAGCGTGTCAGTGTGCAACTTCGCTCATCAGCGCCAGGAGGTTGTTTTCCGAGTCGCGGAAGAAACCTATCCATAGATCATAGGCACCCATATTCGCGACAAACACAGGTTGCTCCTCAAATTGAACACCGCGGTCGGTAAGAGCTTGCGCGGCTTGCTGAATGTTGTCCACTTTGAAGTAGAGGATCGAGCTGGGATGGTCAAACTCCGGCTTCTCGGGAAGCGAGAGCATGAGTCTGAGGCCATCGCAATCAAAAAAGGCCATCTTCGGTGGTACCGAGAAAAGGTGTTTCATTCCCAGCTGGTCTCGATAGAAGCCGACCGCTCGGTCGAGATCGTGCGCGTTTACGGCAATCTGTCCAATCGTAGACAGACCAAAGCTATTTGTTTCGTCCATTTTTTTCTCCAACCTAGGGAAGTGTCATGTTTCACTATTTTTGCTCATTTCGCCTTTGCGGATTACTGAAAGTAGCGGCTAGAAAAGAGGCCACTCCTTGGAGTGCTGCGACCTGTCGCAGCTTTCCAATGTGGGACGGCTCTCGCCCAAAAGAGGCGCCAGGTCGCCGCACTGCTATGTGAATGTCAAGCGTCAATTTTCATTAGAGCGTTTTTCCTTTTGTTGACGTCGGTTTTCTGTTCTTCTTCAACCTGAGAGACTGACTGCTATACGTGGCACGACACAATGTTCGTCACACTATCGAGAATGCGGCCCGCTAGGGCTGATACCGCTAGCCCTGGGTTCTCTGTCTCCAGAAACGAAGCTACAGCTGGATTACGGCTGCTCGTTCTGTGCGGCGTCGAGTCGTTCCCGGGGGCCGACGGTCTCCTCTGCGGTCAAAGGAGCTATGGAACTGTCTGGCCTAATGACATAAGGCCGTTGTTGTTTCAAGACGGCGTACATGCGCGTCGTCAATTTACGAGCTACTGCCACAATCGCTTTCCGGGCAGCTACTTTCTTTGGTTGTCGCTCGTAGATGCTGCGATAGAAAGCCCGCAGTTCCGGATCTTTGCGGATCGCTGTCCAGGCGCATTGAATCAGCTTGTTGCGCAAACGGCTGTCGCCAATGCGGGTAATCTGGCCTCGATTTTCCTTGTCACCCGTAGAGTGCTCGCTGGAGACCAGGCCCAGGAAGCCGGCGATCTGGCGCACGTTACTGATCTGGCGCCAATCTCCCAGGCGCGCCAGGGCATGGGTGGAGGTGATCGAACCTATCCCTGGCAGGCTGGCGAGAAAACTAATGCATTGCCGTAGTTCCGGGTCGTTTTGACAGAAGTGACGAATTTCTTTTTGCACCACG
>JACDCK010000086.1 GCA_013817595.1 Pyrinomonadaceae bacterium
GCCACTGAACCTATGATTTGAGATTCAAGCCGAGCAATTTTGCAACTTGAGCGGGGGCACGCTCCGCTTTGCCCCCTTCCCAACCTGCAATTACCATAGGCCCTCTTGGTTTATACACCGTCTCTCCGCTCGCGGTTCCGTAGTGGAGTGACACTGTCGATGTGGGCCAAACGGCATCAGCACCAATCCTCCTACTCGTCGTCTGCTTTCATAAACACCGGAATGACGTGAACTTCTCTTTGTTGTCGCAGAGCATACTTTAGTATCCGAAGAGTTCCCAATCCCTTACCAGAGCGAAAGCCAATTACGAATCCCACAAAGATCCACCATATAACGATTCCGGTAAGCGTAGCTCGGCATGTCGCATTGAGAACGTTACGTTTTCTTTGGTTCCGGTTGGACTACTGTTCTCCAAAGCGCAAAGCGATTTCCATCAGGATCATAGAATCGCACGTATTCACCGTACCCGGGAACCACCTCTACCTCTGCGGCGGAGGTTCCTTCAAGTTCGGGCATGCGACGGAGATAAGGTTCGAAGTCGTCAACAAGAACGTAGATGAGCACGGAATCACCGGGACTGAAAGAGTCAACCTTCTGAAAGCCACCGTCTATGCCTGCGGGAGGCTCGAATCCAAGATACGTGGGAGAGTGTTGGTGAAACTTCCAACCGAAGAGTTCATTGTAGAAACGACGTGTTCGCTCGAAATCAGTCGAACGCAGAGTGATTTTGGTGATGGTATGTGCATCCATATTCATATTCTGCGGCGCCGCGGCCGGGTCCCCAACGTGATGAGCGGCGGCGGTTAACTGTTTATAAACATAACAAACGACGCCGGCGTAATCACGCGACAAGCTAATGTCAGGACCTTGGCTTGAGCTTTGCGAAGCTCAGGGGGTAAACCACCCTTCCCAACCTGCGAGCTTTCTTACTGGAGCGCTGTGATTGGATTGAAGGCTTAACAAACGACAATTCCAAGTGTTGAGGTTCTCGCGTTACTTGGATGATCATTCAAGCGGGAAAGTCTCTCAGGTTGGGAAGGGCGGTTTACCCCCGCTGAGATTGATTAACTGGTACCTAGCAGGTGAGGGTCAGCGTTCTTCTTGATCCCTAAATTAGCCGAATTGGGGATTAAAGGTTGAGGCGGGGCTGCTTCTTCTTGCCGCTTAATCCGGGACTCAGATTGTCTGTCATTAGAAGGAAAAACAGGTGACTCTCTAACTTTCTGCCCTCGGCTTCTTAGGACAAGCTGAACAAGCGCCACTCCCACCAAAGCTGTCTCGATAAACCTTTTCCACAGAGAACGTCGCTCGGGATTATTTTTCACTTTCTATGATCTCTAACGTCCCAAACATACAAGCGCCCAACGAACTTATTATCCGTCTTGCTTCGGGTATCCTATTGACGCCAAACCGGTAGGCCAACGCCAAACGGGCTGCCCGGCGGGGATCCGGGGTGGATTACCACGCCGGTCAGTATCGCCAACTAGTTAGGTCTGCTCCCGGAGGCGCGCTCTTCAGAATGCGATCCACGATCTTGGGCGCGTAGAACTGATGGTAGCGGAGACGCGAGATAGCGTTGGGCCGGGTATGGTCGCCATTCCAGCAGTGCTCGGCTCTGGGTTCATAGTCGACCTCGCCGTCGTAGTGCGGATTCTTGGTAGTCTTGAGGAAATCCTCCACCAAATACACGGCATCATTGAGGAAGTAGTTGTCGGCC
This sequence comes from Pyrinomonadaceae bacterium, assembly GCA_013817595.1. Lineage (GTDB taxonomy): Bacteria > Acidobacteriota > Blastocatellia > Pyrinomonadales > Pyrinomonadaceae > PSRF01. The sequence continues at coordinate 1,718 of JACDCK010000086.1, forward strand.
TCGCCCACGTAGATGTGAAGCTTTCCGGCGAGCTTTGGTCCAATCTTGCTCCAGTCGCGCTTCAGAATATGGCCCAAATCATAGTTTTCGCGCCAGTGGGCCGCGACAGAGTGGTCGATCTCGCCGGTAAACTTGTTCCAAATCGGTTTGGGATAACCATCCTTACCAACAGGCGAATATACCGCCTCCCAAATGTCCCACTGGCCACCCGAACGGCTTTTTGTTCCGAGAGCCAGTTCCATGTAGTTCATCTCCTCGATCGTTGCGGCCAGCTCGCCCAAGTAGTTGCGTTTGCCAGGACGAGGGGTTTGTTTCCACTTGCTATCGGCGCGGTAAGCATTCTTGTGATCATAGATGTTGACGACGGTATAGGCGCGGAAATCTATTGGATCCGGACAGGCGCCCCACGCACCGTTATACTCGTCGGGATAAAAGATCTGTGCCGCCAGGGCTTCCCATCCACCGGTTGAGCCGCCATACATGAAACGCGCCCAGCCTTTCCCGATGCCGCGAAATTGCTTTTCGATAAAAGGCACCAGTTCGTAAGTTATCGCGTCGCCATAAGGGCCGAGGTTTGCCGAGTTCACCGCGTATGAGTCGTCGTAGTAAGGGTTCGCATGCTGAATCTCGATGATGATCAGGCGCGGGAAGCCGGGTCCGGTCCATTCCTGGTAGAACTTGTAGGCCTGCTCCTGAACAATCTTGTTATAGCCTTCAAGTTTGAACCTGTCGCTGTACTCAGGTTTCAAGTTTGGATCGGGAGGCGTCTCGCGAAAGCCGCCAAAGTCGGCAGGGAAGTGACCGTGGAAGATGACCAGGGGATAGCGAGAATTTGGATGCGAATCGAAGCCTTCGGGCAGCAGGATGTTTGCGCCGAGATACATTGGCCGGCCCCAGAAATCCGAGAGCAGCTTGCTCTGCATCTTCACGTGCTTGATGTACTTCGTATCTTTGGGCGGCACAATGGGTGGGATCACTTTGTCCAGGAGTATCTTGATCGTGTCAGATTTCTGCGGATCGATAGTTACCTTTCGCGGAGTGCTGTAGAGATTTCCTGGGGCGCGGTTCCATTGCTGACCTTCGCCGCGATCCATGGGCAGCTTCACGGTGTGACCATCAGATCGTTTGAATGTTTCGTAGCGATGGAGCAGCGCCTGCACCGTGTATTCTCCGCGAGGCACTTGGGCGAGGCTCCTCACAGGATAGCCGAAGGCATCTGCAGCCACCATGGCTTCCTGACCGGGTTTTAGGCCTTCCACATCTATCCCAAACAGCTGCTGAGTTGTCAGGTCTTCGCTAATTTGAAAACGCGGTTCTCTGGAACTGTCCGTCGAGACGAGCAGGAGCAGTCTTCCATCAAGCGGCTCTTTGTTACTCGTTTCAGGAAACGAGATTGCAATCCGCAAACCGCCGTTCTGCTCGCTTTTCAATTCAGCAAGTTGCGGACAAAGCAATGACAATAGAAGAATCGCCAAAAATGAAAATAGACGCACTTTGGTTTTTGATCGCATAGACATTCTCCTGATTGCAGTGTGGTAGGACGGCTCAAGCTCCGCTAATTTGCAGGTCAGGAAGGCGGACCCTGTCCCCGCTCTTACGACGAAAACAAGAATTGCTTAGACTAACAGCCAACTCAATTCATTCACAGGTGCTGAGTGCCTTTCAAACTTGAGGCGGGGACAGGGTCCTCCTTCCTGACCTGCAATTTACCGGAGGTCCTGTTTGGTCTTCGCACAGTCTTTACCGAAACTACTCGCTGAACTGCAGCCGGCTGGTAGCCGGTGCGGGCGACTCTTCTTCCTCGGTTGGCAGAGTGACACGTTCCGATCGTGACCCGTCAGCGTACTGAAGTTTGTACAGCATCCAGTAGAGTCCGCGTTGAGCCAGCAGTTCCTGGTGCGTGCCTTGCTCGCGAATCTCGCCGTGATGAAGCACGATGATTTGATCCGCTCTTTGCACGGTCGAAAGCCGGTGCGCCACTACAATCGCGGTGCGATCCCTCATAACGCGCTCAATGGCTTGCTGAATCAACTGCTCGGTCTCAGTGTCGATGGAGCTGGTGGCTTCGTCGAGAATCAGCAGAGCGGGATCAAACGCCAGGGCGCGAGCAAACGAAATCAACTGTTTCTGACCAACAGAAAGCCCCGCGCCGCGTTCTTTTACTTCGGCCTTGTAACCGTGGTTCAAACGTTCGATGAATTTGTTGGCATGAACTTCCTTGGCCGCCCAGGTGACTCGCTCGTCGGAAATATCTTCACGGCCGAGGCGAATGTTGCTCTCTACCGTACCGCTGAAAAGGAAAATGTCCTGGAGCACGACTGCGAAGTTTTCGCGCAGCGATTGCAGGTCCCAATCGCGAAGATCCACGCCGTCCAGCAGTATGTGTCCGCGCTGGATGTCGTAGAAGCGCATCAACAGGTTGGTAATCGTTGTCTTACCTGAGCCGGTATGGCCAACGAGCGCCACTGACTGCCCCGGACTTACGGCAAAGGAAACGTCCTTCAGCACCCAGTCCTCATCTTTGTAAGCGAACCAAACATTCAGAAATTCGATGTAACCTCGCGCCCGGCCCGATTTGAGTGGGGTCTGAGGGTTCTTGATGGCCACCGGCAGATCCAGAGTCTTGAAGATGCGGTGCGAAGCCACCACCGCCGCTTGCAGGACATTGTACTTATCGGAAATGTCGCGTATCGGTTGGAAGAGAAAGCCCGAATATTGAATAAAAGCCACCAGCGCGCCCAAGGTTAGCGCCCCACTCATGACTCGATAACCGCCATACCAGATAACCAGCGCAATTCCTACGGCGCCGATGAAATCGACTAAGGGAAAGAAGACTGCATAAAAGAAGATCGTATCAATATTGGATTTACGATAGTCGTCATTGATTGCATCAAACTTTTGCAGCGACTTTGCTTCGGCGTTGAAGATCTGCACGGTTTGCGCGCCGGCAAAATGCTCCTGGAGGAACGCGTTGATGCGCGCAATTCTCGTCCTGACCATGTCATAACCGCGACGTGCACCCTTGCGAAACCACGTGGTGGCCGCAAAAAGCATCGGTACAGTCAACAGCGTCACCAATGTTAGCCGCACGTCCATCCACAACATCACGCCGATGATCGCTACGATCATGACCACATCGCCGAGCACGTCCGTCACGCCTTGGGTGAAGAGTTCGTTCAACGAATCAACGTCATTGGTGAGCCGCGTCATGATGCGGCCCACGGGGTTGCGATCGTAGTAGGCGACTTCCTGGTGTTGCAGCTTGTCGTAAAGTTCGCGACGGATGTCAAACATGACGTACTGGCCCACCGTGTTAAGCAAAACAGCTTGCAGGTAGGAAAACAGCAACCGCAGGAATTGAACGCCAAAGAACAAACCTACCAGCAGCATAAGTCCGTCAGTCTCTCGCGGCAGGATGTGCCAATCGATTGCGTACTGCGTAAATTTCGGTTGCAGAACACCCAGCAGATTAAGCACCAGGGTGAGAATCAGCGCGGGAATCAGCTTGTGCAGGTAGGGCCTTAGATACCTCAGCAGCCGGCGGGCAATCTGAAAGTCGTAAGTCTTCCCAATCGCTTCTTCTTCGTGGAACTGTTTTACAGCCGCAGACATTGTTCTTATTTCCGATTTCCTAATGCCGATTTCCTATCGCCGACTAGATTGCCTAGCGCCAATTAACTTGCCCATTGTTGACTGCATTCAATTGACAATCTGAGGCAATACTTCCGCCGTCACTCAAATAGGCAATTGGCAATTGGCAATGAGTTAGGTTGCTGCCAATTCCTCTTCGAGCAGTTGCCGTTCGTAGAGATCGGCATACTCGCCACCCAGATTCAACAACTCATGATGTGTTCCCTGCTCGACGATGCGTCCCTCGTCGAGGACGCAAATGCGATCAGCGTCACGCACCGTCGAGATGCGATGAGAGACAATTAAACTCGTTCGATCGCGCATTACTCCGCGCAGACGACCGAGAATCTTCTCTTCCGTATACGTGTCAACTGAAGACAAAGCGTCGTCGAGGATCAGGATCTTTGGCTCGCGCAATACGGCGCGGGCGATGGCTGTTCTTTGCTTCTGACCTCCTGAGAGAGTGATACCTCTCTCGCCCACCAAAGTGTCGAAGCCGTCGGGAAAGCTTTTAATATCGTCTGCCAGCCCCGCCACCTCGGCCACCCACTCGACCTCGGCGCGTTCAGCTTTTTCAACCCCAAAAGCGATGTTGTCCGCGACAGAATCACTGAAGAGGAAAGTTTCCTGGGGAACATAGCCAATGCTCGAGCGCAATTGCGCGAGTGAATAATCCTGCACCGGAACGCTGTCGATAAAGACGGTGTTCTCGGGCGCTTCGATTAACCGCGGGATGAGATTAACTAGAGTGGATTTGCCGCTTCCGGTTCGTCCGACGAAGGCGACCGACTCACCGGCCGGTATTCGCAGGTTAATGTCACTCAGTACCGGTTCATCGGTTAGACGATAGCTAAACGTCAGGTTGCGAAACTCAATCTCACCGGCAATCGGCTCTTGCTGCTGAACTCCAGGGGCGTCGCCGATTGCAGGATCGATCGCCCATATCGTGTTCATCCTCTTTAAGCTCGCCGTACCACGCTGGTAGAGATTCACTACGTAACCGAGCGCGATCAGCGGCCAGATGAGGCGCATCAGGTACATATTGAAGACGGTGAACTCGCCGACCGTGATCTCTCCTCTAACTGCCAACGGCACCCCGGCCCAGATAATGAGAACAAACCCGAATCCTATCAAAAACTGCATGAGAGGCCGCATCAACGCATCGATTCTGACCAGACTGAGGTTTTTCTCCGCGAATTGTCTGTTCAATTCGTTGAAGGCCCCAATTTCAGCCCCTTCCTGCGCATAGGCGCGCACCACGCGGACACCGGTAAAGTTCTCCTGTGCTCGCGCCGTAATCTGGGCAAAGAAGTCCTGGATCTTTTCGAAACGGACGTGGACCTGTTGACCGAAGAACTTAACCGTCAACGATACCAACGGCATGGTCAAAAATAGGAGCAGTGTAAGCCACCAGTTGATCATTAGCATCAGAGGTAGCACGAGCAGAACCACGAAGATCGTCTGGAGCGTGTACATGATCATCGGACCGGCCAGTTGGCGGACGGCCGCCAGATCGTTGGACGCACGAGCCATCAGATCGCCTGTACGATGTTCCTGGAAAAAAGAGAGCGGTTGATCGACGAGATGAGCGTAAAAATCCCGGCGCAAGTCGTATTCAACATGACGCGACATGCCGATCAGGATGCGGCGTTGGAGAAACAGAAACGTGCCGCTAGCCACACTTGCACCCAGCACTTTTAGCGCCGACGCAGTCAACTTAGACCAGGAGACTTCGGTCCAGTTTTCATCCACCGCCTGGCCGACGAAGAGAGGAATGGCCAGGTTGAAGACTACGCTGGCAAGTATGCAAAGAATGCCGGTGATCAGCGAGATCTTGTAGGGAAGGAAATATCGGGTAAATTTTCGCAGGTCATCCATGAGCTAGCGCAGGACGCAATCCGACTAAATCTTTCGCAAAGCTTTGAAGCTTTATGATGCTCGATTTCGCGTCGAGACGCCAGACGCCAGAGGCGGGAGTTAAGCGGAGCCACAAGAAGTCGCGCAAAAAATACTCTCGAAGCGGAATATCTAGTGCAGAGGATGATTTTCTGAAAGGTTGATCAATACGCAGATCGCCTACACAAGGACAGAATTGCTGGCAGACCCGCACGCAGTCGTTAATAGAGTTCCAGAGGTCGTCAGTCAGTTCGTGGTCGAGCCCGTAGGCGTTCACTGATGATGTAAGAGAAGTAAGCAGTCCCAAGGCTTGAGGATTAAAAGCATTTGAGCAGATGCGTCAAGTCCGGGGGTTGTAGCCAGGTTGAACTAAGGGACAGCACGGATCAAATCTTTATGTACGTCGTAAGTGCAGTCGCAATAAGGTTCCCAGCATCGTCAACCAACTCGGCCGAAACCACGATGAGGCGTCGGCCGGCGCGGATCACGCGCGCAGTGGATTGAGCCCTCCCGTTTCTTAGCGGTCTGAGATAGCTGATGGTTAGGTCGGCGGTCGTTGCTTTCTCGTCGGGCGGAAGCAGAGAAATAATCGCGAAGGCCGTAGCCGTATCGACTAGCGAAGCAATGGCACCTCCGTGAACCACGCCATTGTTTTGCTTCAGATCGTCTCTGATGTCGAAACCGAGCGTGGCTGTGCCTGGCGCAACTTCCTCCAGTTCAATCCCCAGCAGCTTCGCAAAGGGAACTGTCTCAAGAGCCTTCTGGATCCGTTCAACCTGACTAGCAGTGAGCTTTTCACTGTTCATGAACGGTAGCTTTCTCCTGAGTCAGCCGGCTTTACGATAACAGCAGTGCCATAAGCCAGAACCTCGGTGACTCCCGTCGAAAGCTCGGTGGTGTCATAGCGCGCGCCGACAATGGCGTTGGCTCCAATCTCAGTGGCATGCTGAATCATGATGTCAAAGGCGTCGGAGCGCGTGTCTTCACAGAGCTTTGTCCATACGGTAATGTTGCCCCCGACCACCGTTTGCAGCGTGGCCCCAAGTGTGGCGAAGATGTTGCGTGAGCGCACAACGATTCCGCGTACCACCCCCAGGTTTTGGGTGATGCGATAGTTCGGCAGCTCAAACGCCGTAGTTACCATCTGGTGAGCAACTGAGTAGCGTGGTGGGCTGACGGCATAGGGCGCCCTTGGATCGGGGAAGTCTGAACTCATTTTTTTGTCCTTTGCGGAGTGCTTTTCCTGAAGAGGGTGTTCTTGGGCGTGAGCTTGCTATTCTCGGTCTCAGGAATCCAGAGGTAGTTCTTCAAATCGCACCGGCCGCGTTCATTAAAAATCACGCCTTCGGCCTCTAACATTCGCTGCTGCTTATCGTGGGGCAGAACAACTCTTCCGGTCGAGCAGGCACCCTGCGCGTTGATTACCCTGTGCCAGGGAGTCGTGTCACCTGACGCATGCATCACAAAGCCGACCGTTCTCGGCGTGTAGCCCTCACCGAGTATTTCTGCCAGCTGCCCGTACGTCATGACGCGCCCGCGAGGAATAGTGCGAACGATTTCATAAACGCGTTCACGGTAACCAGGATCATTTTGCATTGTTTGTTTGCGGCGACTTGTGGGCCACCGCGGCCAGCTCGCCGGCTAGTCAAGAGTTCGCAGTACCGCGCGCACGGGTGACCCGTCACCACTTCCGCCTGCAATTCTGAGCGGCAGGCAGATCAATTCATAAATGCCGGCGCCAACCTCTCGAAGATCCAAACCTTCGAGAATGACAATTCCTTTTGAGAGCAGGGCAAGATGTGTCTGGTGCGTTTTTGATTTGAATCGCTCTATGGAAATATAGTCAATTCCTACCAGTTTGGCGCCTTGAGTAACAAGATACTCAGCTGCGCCTAAATCAAGATGAGTAAAGTCAGCGTGAAAGACAGGATTCTCCCCTGACCAAAAGTTGGAGTTCCGAGTTTTAAAGAGAATGCGTTCACGGTCTGGCTGGCAATGAGCGGCAGCAAAACTGGCGTCAATCGTCGTGACATTCTCCGGCACCGCTACCACCTGAGCTTCACCAATCAGAGTTTCCAGCGACAACGATTCTACGCGCCCGCCGCCCACGATGAAATGCGCAGGTGCATCGACATGCGTTCCGGAGTGCGCGCCCATGTACAGTAGCGAGACGTTGGCAGAGTCACCGTCGGCGAGCGATTTCCAACTTCGGATTTCAATTCCAGGATCGCCCGGATAGGTGGGTGTCGTTTCGGAAAGCCGAACGCTCACATCGTAAATGCGCATAGAGGTTTACCTGATTCGCAACCGCGGGCATAGTAGTTGTCGCTCGAGAAGGGTGTCAACGTGTGCTTCCGTATGAAGTACTGGAGGGCTTTAGCAGGGGTGGATGGCTGGTGGGGATACGCGACGAGAATTACGCGCCGCCGGACCATGCAACCCTTTTGTAGCGGCCGCCGTTTCAACCACTCAAGCTCTTCACTGGGACCGCGGGCGTCTCGCCTGCCCCGAGCGCGAAGCGCGAGCTGCAGGCTTCGCATTAAGCACGCCGCAACATCAAATGCGCACCTGACGGTGACTTCAGCAGGCGGGACGCCTGCGGTCCCAGTGATGAGCTTGAGTAGTTCAAGCGACAAGAGCAACTAAAGGGCGGCGAAAAGATACGCCCGTCACGTCGCCAAGCACTGTGAGGCAACCAACATCACTTCTTGCAGCGACGCTGAATGCTGCGTTAGCATCAAACCGCTCCTTTAAATAATTAGATCGCAGCGGAGACCGCCATAAATCCTTTTTCTACGCAAGAGAAATTACCGCGCCTGGCGGCCTCGAGTTATCTGAATTCCGCTCCGCTCATTTGGAGTTTTGTTCATGGCTCACGAAAGGGGACAGTAAATCTTACGGATCCTGTTCCGGCGCGTTGTGCAGAACTACTGGAGGAGGGGGCGGTTGAAGCGGCGCTGATTCCGGTCATCGAATATCAGCGCATACCGGACATCTCGCTGATACCGGACGTATGTGTGGGATCGAAGGGAAATGTTCGCAGCGTGGTTTTGGTGACTAAATTCCCGGATCTCAGGAAAGTCCGCTCGGTCGCGCTGGACCAGTCCTCGCGCACGTCGGCCGCTCTGATGA
>JACDCK010000291.1 GCA_013817595.1 Pyrinomonadaceae bacterium
AGCCTAGCTAACTCAACTGGTCCTGTTTCAATAAAGTTGAGTAGCTGCGAATCTTGAGCGGGGGCGCGCTTCGCTTTGCCCCCTTCCTGACCTGCAAATTACCGTAGGCCCCAACCAACCAACCACTCACATTGCAAGGCCGTGGGCCCGCCCGTATAATTCACGGGCGCCAATCGCCCGACGGAGTATTAGAGAACTATGCCCATATATGAGTTCGAGTGCCAGAAATGTAAGGCGCATACCGAAATCTTTCAGAAGATGAGCGACAAACCGCCCATCAAGTGTGATCAGTGTGGCGGACGTTTAGAAAAGCAAGTTTCAGCCTCGGCGATACAGTTCAAGGGCTCGGGCTGGTATGTGACCGATTATGCCGGCAACGGCAAGAAGGCCGCAGAGAAGGCCGAATCTGAGGCAGCCAGCGCCAGTGATAAGGCAGCCAGCCCCAGCGATAAGGCAGCTAGCGACAGCGACAAGAAAGACTCCAAAAAGTCTGACAAGAAATCAAAGGATGACTCCCCGTCAAAGAAAACTTCCGAAAAAGCTTCATCAACAAAAGTCTCCAGTGGTGATTGAGGCGTCATTAACGTGAACTGATGTACCGGTCACTTCGTGGCGGAACCGCAACAAAATCTGGGAACGGCCGTAAGGTTTTTTTTAATCCTCTCAACTTACTGGCAGTTCTGCTCCTGGCAGCGCTTTGCGGTCTGGTGCTCGGGCAGGCAGGTCGGAAGCCGCAAAGTTCAAGTACTCAGAGTGGTGTGCTTGTAAGCGTGGTGGTTAAGCGCGACGATAAGTCGTCGGCCAACGTAACCAGCAAGCAAGTTGCCGTCTATGATAATGGTGTAGAACAAACCATCAAGAACCTCACTCCGGATCCCTCGCCCGCTCGTATTGTTTTGTTGGTGGATAACTCTCTGACCCTGCGGGCCGACATCGATAAGCTCGAAAGGGCCACGCGCGAATTTGCTTACGAGATCTACGAAGGGGACCAACTGCTAATCGTTGGCTACGATGAGGAAGCCGAGATCGTCGCTGACTGGACTGATAATGCCAAGTCCATCGAGGCGGCGCTAAAGGGTTTCAGGAAGAAAGGCCAGCCGCACCTCTTCGACGCACTGAGTGCGGTCGTCGAACAGGCTTTGAGTCCGCTCGCCGGGCAGAAGCGCGCGATCGTAGTCATCAGCGATGGTCTTGACCGCGGTAGCAAGACCACGTTTGAGAAGATACTCGCCGACCTGCAATCGAATGACATTACCGTCTACACGGTCCAGATCCCCGACCGGACGCGGGGTGCCATCCGGCGCGATGTGCCGAAGCCAAAGCAAGTAATTGAAAAATTAGTTGAAGGAACCGGAGGGTTGGTCTTTGCTATCGATGAGGCGGGGGAAGCGGCCAGGGGCGTTTGTGATGAACTAAGAAAGAACCGGTACGTGATTTCATACGTGCCTTCAAGTGTGCCCTATGGCGAAGCACGTCGCTTGCTGGTGGTGGGCGACCAGGGGATCACGGTCCGGTCCAAGTCAATGCAGCCGCCTAATTAGACGATAGACGGGGAGAAACGGAGATGGGGAGACGAGGTGACATAGAGAAACCATCTATTAGATTTTGAGTACGGGTTGACCTTAGCCCAGATGTCCCCCGGTCTCCGTTTCTCCCCGTCTCCGAGTCCTGTAATCATTCTTTTCGGCGCGAGTAGAAGTAGAACAGCACGCCAATGATGATCAGCACCAAGCTTTCCATGAAGATGAAGAAGCGCGGAACGAATGTTCCATCATCGTCGTGAGCATCCTGGTAGGCGATTAGTGTGCCGAGAGTTAGACTCCCCGCCAGCCAGATCAATTGCCGTTTAGCATCCCAAGCCATTATTGACTTAGTCGGAACCCGCTGGGTGTGATATTGCTCACTCGCTTTCAACTCGACTAAAGGTCCCTGGTCGAGCTTCACCCAAGGGTGAACCTTGCCAGTCGCCTTTTCGTTAAACACCCGAGAAGCCACGCGCCCGCCGGTCTGGAGAGCTTAATGTATTGCCCTCGATGCAGCCACGAACAGGGTTTAGAAGAGATGCGTTTTTGCTCGCGTTGTGGTTTCCCGATGGCCGGGGTCGCAATGCTGGTCCACAGATTACGCAGATAACAATAGTAGCTGGCAAGCAGAGAGCTTTACCGTTGCTCACTTGTAATCTGCGGGTTCTGGGATGTTGCGTTCCTACAGCGATCCGGACAACCAGTGCATGATGTTAAGGGCTAGTTGCCGATTGTCGCTGCCAGGCACGTTCATGCCCATCGGTCGTTTCTCAGCACCTGCCAACTGTGCCGACAACATCGCCGCCTCTCCCAGTACGACCACTCGCCCTTTACCGAACTTGAACGCAATACCCTGGGCACGTCCGGCCGCCGAAACGGATGTTTGCGATTCGCGATCGGGCTTGTCCCTGGCGGTTTGGGACAATAGTAATAGTACTGAGCTACCTTCGGGTCCTTTGAGCGATTGCCCCGTAAAGGTGAGGACCTGATTGATCCTTTCGCCGTCGTTGCGTCCCTGTGTAATACGGTGGTCCAACAGACGTTTATTTTCACGGGAGAAGAGCAGCGTTGAAGGGCTTCCCGACTCCTTGAAATAATTCTCGGGATCGAAGGTATATCCCCTGCTCATCTCAACGCCAAAACGTTTGCCCAGGCTTTCGGCGGCGGCGCCAAATGGAGCATGGTCGGCTATCAGAAGCAGAGAGCCTCCACCTCTCACCCAATCGCGCACCACATCACATTCTTCTTCCGTGAAAGCGGAACGCTCGGCGCCCTCCTCGTCCATATCTTCGGCGCCCAGTGCGTTGGCAATCACAAGGATCTTGAATGTGCTCAGGGAAGGCTTTGCGAACAGTTTCCGGCCAGGCACCACGTTGTAACCGTCACTGCTTATAAGATCGACGAAGGGTTTGTAGCGCCCTGTAGTCGTGTGAAAGTTGTTGTGAGCTTCGTCAAAAACGACCCGAGGATAGTTTTTAGTGTAAGCCGGATGTGCGACCGTGGTGTTGAACTCGGGATCGGAGCTCTGTTGGCCGGCTGCGAGTTGTGTTTGGAGCGCAGACGCAAGCGCCAGGGCCAGGAATCGACCGAAAAGAGTTTTCATATTGCGGTAAACCAACAATTTTGGAGCTTGGTTGGGGT
>JACDCK010000292.1 GCA_013817595.1 Pyrinomonadaceae bacterium
GCGAGCGACGCTGAACTTCCTCGGCCGAGCTTTAACCCGCGGCCAGCTTGCCGGCCAGGGCGTTCGAAAAAGCCGCCTTAATCTCTTCGGGACTATTCTGCTTGGTTATCCTGCCCAATACCTTCTTGCTCTGCCTGTCTATGAGCAGCATGTAGCCGGTCTTGCCCGCGTTCTCTTGGTAGTAGTTCTCCAAGCCGAGCAGCGCGGCATACTGCGCCGACTGATCTTTGGTGAAGTCGTCCGTCAGGTCGAAGCGTGTAAAGAGGATTGACTGCCCCTGAAAGTCGCGCTTTACCTTGTTCAGGTTTGGCTCGAGCGCCTTACAAGAGTTGCACCAGTCGGCGTAAAACAACACCGCGAGCACTTTCGGCGATTCGACCTTTTGATCCTTCGCCCCTTCTTGGGCTCCCAGGGCCACTAACACGGTCGAGATACCGAGCACAAGAACGGTTGAGATAAGTACGCGTTTGAATTTCATTTCTCCTCCTCAGCAAAATGGAAATTGTTAGTTCAGAATCGGGTGGAAAGCTGCAACAGATCGGCGCTGCGCATATCTGAGACCATGCCGTAGAGCAATCCGCGCTCTTTCCACATGACGACGTTGTAGCCCTTCTTAGTCTCCACCAGACACGGTCTTTCATCGAGCTTAACAATTCGCTCCTGCGGCAAGTCGACGTCGCTGCCATCCAGTATGAAGAGCGACACGCGCTGCGCGGGTGGTCCGTAGAGGAGCAACGCCGCGCGACGGTTCTGCAAGTAGCAGAGTCGCCCTCCAATCAGCGTTAGACCGCCCTCCTTTGGCAGCCGAAAGCTGAAGTCCACCTTGCCGCGAAACCAGGCCTGCACGGTCTCGGGGTCGGTCGAAGTCACTTCTGTTTCACCCGATAGGTATCGCGCGTGATCGTCAACGAGAACGGAGGTCAGACGCTGAGAGGCCCTGTCAGAACGCTGCGACCGCAGCCAAAAGCCTCCCGCCAGCACTGCGATCATTAACAGCGCGACCGACGCCCATGCCACTCTGCGACTGCCAATGATTCTCCCCAGGTGTGACGCTCCCGCTGGGCGGCGCTCTTCTGCCAGCCGGCTTAACACCTGCTCGCGTAAGACCGCCGAAGCTACCTCGCGCGGCGCGCGCGTTCTCAAAAGAGCTTTCAGACGTTCCTCCGAACCGAAGAACTCACGGCAGTCTGCGCAACTTTCCAGGTGCGCCTCAGCCCGCGCGACCTCCGCCGCGACCGGGTGAGATAGACTTTCACTGCTCGTCTGTTCCGCGCGGTAAAGATGCTTTCTGGCCGAACTGCACTGCATAACTTACTCCCTCAACAACCCACGGCGCCCGGCGTACTCCCTCAGCCGCTCGCGCAGCAACCTGTGACCGCGATACAGACGCGAAGCGACCGTGCCCGCCGGGCAGTTAGTGATCTCGGAGATCTCTTTGTAGCTGAGTTCCTCAATGTCTGATAACCAAATAGTCGTGCGAAACTCGATGGGCAGATCTTCAAGCGCCTGCTGCAACTCGCTGCCGAGCAGTTGTGCGAAGAATTGCTCTTCCGGGGTCGCGGACGGCGCCGTCTCCATGCTCTCCAGCAGAGCCTCATTCAACTCGACATCAGCCGTTGGCTGGCGCGACTGCCGGTGAAATTCGTTAATCTGTGTGTTATAGAGGATCTGAAAGAGCCAGGTCTTCGTCTTCTTCGGCGAGCGCAGGCTCCCGTACCCTCTGAATGCACGCAAGGCAGTCTCCTGCACCAGATCTTCGGCGCGCTCTCGCCGCCCGCCTACGAGCCTCATCGCGAAGGCAAACATGCTGTCAAGGTGCGCAAGCAAGGCTTCCTCAAATATCGGAAGCTCTAGCGAGCGGGACTCCTCCTGCTCGCTGGCAACGGGTTGCTGACCCTGAATGATTTGAAAACGCCGCGGCACATTCCTCTCTTCCACTAATTAAGACAAACATCTGAGCGAATTTCTTCCCCGCGCAGGCAGGAAACATCTCAAACCGCAGCGGCGGGAAGAAAGACGTCCGAATTCTTGTCTATACCATTAGAGCATGGGTACAAACAGTCTCCGGCCGATGGATCTGTAGCCGAAATAATTGTTTTCATGGAAAACGAGAAGAGCAACTCAGTCTTTCGCCACCTCTGGCAGCCTCTGGCCATCGCCGCGGCGCTTGCCTTCACTTATGCAACAGTGCTCGCCAAGCTGGGACACGCCTGGTGGGACGATCCAAATTATTCGCACGGGCTCCTGATCCCGTTCGTTATCGGATTTATCCTTTGGGTGGAACGCAAACGGTTAATGAGCGAGCCAGCGCGTCCGTCATTTCTGTGGGGAGGTGCGAGCGTCATCCTGGCGCTGCTCGCCTTGTGGGCCGGGACGGCGGGAGCCGAACTCTATATGCAGCGGATGTCTCTGGTGCTTATGCTGGCCGGCATGGTGGTCTATTTCTGGGGTTTTCGTCTCCTGCGCTTCATGTTCGTCCCGCTCGCCTTGCTGGTCCTGGCCGTCCCGATCCCAGCCATCCTTTTTTACAAGATAGCCTTTCCGCTACAGCTCTTCGCTTCCCGGTGCGCGGTGTGGGCCATGCGCGGCTTCGATATCCCCGTGCTCCGCCAGGGTAACGTCATCGAATTCCTGCCACTCGGTGCCAGCGAGACTAAGAAATTGGAGGTTGTGGAAGCGTGTAGCGGTATCCGCTCGTTGATGACTCTAGTGACTCTGGCCGCTGTTTACGCCTACTTTACTTATCCGAAGGACGACACCGCAGATCGCGGTGGAGGGGCAAGCGGGCTAATCCGCATGCTCAAACATTTCGGCTTCTGGCGCTCCGGCATCCTGGTCGTTTCTGCAGTTCCAATTGCCATTATCACCAACGCCCTGCGCGTCAGTGGCACCGGCGTGCTGGCCCGCTACTACGGCACCCAGGTCGCGGATGGTTTCTTCCACACCTTCTCTGGGTGGGTCATCTACATCGCCGCGTCGCTCCTGCTATTCACTGTAGGATGGCTGCTTGACCGCGTGCACAGCTTTGGCAGGGGCAACCACGAGGGTGCAGAAGGTTAATCACGAACCGCGGAGGTGGCGGTGGGCGATGGTGCGGACTACGGCAGGTAGTGCCCCATCTCAATCGTTGTATCAGCCCTCAATCGTTCG
>JACDCK010000293.1 GCA_013817595.1 Pyrinomonadaceae bacterium
CATCATCGCTCGCTTCCAACCCCGTGGGATGGCACGTGCGATGTTCGCGACGGCGCTCGCTCAGGCGTTGGTCGCCGTGATCGCGCTGATCGCCGGGATCGTCCCCGCGTACAACTCCGCGTTCGAGATCTTGGGGATTACTGGGTTCTACGTCGCGCTGTTTGTCGGAGCGGCGTTGTTGTTTCGGCGTGCCGCGCGGGAGCAAACTCCCGCGGGCGCAGGGCCGGAGGGTTGACCTTAGATCAGGACACTTCCCTCTCGGGCAACAAGCCAAAGGCGTGGTTCTTCACGGTTCGTAACTAGCGAGCCGACTCGGTAATAACGGAGCGCCGGGGCTGCTAGACCCCGGCCCTTCCTCGTGACTCCCTATTCACCCGAGCGCGTGGAAGGGGAGCTCCACGCCATTCATCATCCCGCATACGAATGGGGTTCACGGAGCGTTCGGGCGGCCGAGCGCGTTCACGGAAGCGGGACTGGCACCCATGAGAGCCGCCGAGGACCAAGATAGCCGCTTTTCTCACTTCTGCTTGCTACTGTTGGCAACTCGGTCCGCATAACCTCTCATCCAGGCGCATATTTAACGAGTGATCGGGCGGTGGAGAATTCCTCGGTTTCTGCCAGTCCTCGCTGCAGCCCGGCGGGGCGCTATTCTTGGCCGAGTTTGTCCGTGTGCGCTACGAGAAAGGCAAACCCGTCAGGAGGCGGAGCGCAGTCAGTGTGGTGGCGTTCCGACAACGCCCCAGCAAGGGAGGGCAACCAGGCTAGCAGACGCCTTTATTCACGAACGTAGTGGAAGGTAGATTCTGCGAACTTCGCTTGCAGGATCCTGCATAGCTCCGGTCCTATATGCTGTGAGGATGACCTGAGAGGCACCCTACCACAGGGGGCGGACCCTACATATTGTGGTGTTGGATAAATATGCGTCGGAGTGAATTCAGCCGCCTCACTATTCAGTTTCCATGTTCTTATTCGATCCTGACTCCCAAGACTTTGGCCGCCTCCTGTAGCTCCAGATCGTCTTCTGCGATAACGCCTGCAACCTCTTCCAGGGAATGCTCCATACGGTCGCAAAAGATCGCCCACAATTCCCACTCTATATTCAAGCGAGAGGGATAGCGTATCCCAGCGAAAAAGGTGTAGCCTTCGTCGGCTAATTCGTAGACGTAGCGGGCCACTTCCTGGCTTAACCTCCGCTGCGATGACGTAATTGCGCTCAGGTCGAGATCTTCGAGTCCTAGTTTTACTAACCATTGCGCTAGTTCAGTCCTTAAGACTGTATAAGTCTCTCCGTTACCGATGTCAGCAAAGCGCAAACCATCACTAAGACGTGTTGTCCCTAAGACTCGTTGGGAACGGAATTCTTTGGGGACAATACCTCCTTCGAGTTCCAGATCTAGCGGTTCGTCGTCGTCGATTTCTTGGAGGCTCGCGAGCAAGCTTAAGCTTTTCCGGTAAGGCGCTATCGTTTCCCCGTACGCTCCGGCTCGCCGCGTGGCGCAGTAGATAACGCGGAAGCGCTCCTCTTCGGGTACGTTCCGGTCGGCCCTAGGATCGTCGTAGCGATTGTTGAAAGTCCCGTCTTCGAAAACGTATTTCCAAGGCGGTGGGGCGAAAGCGTCTTCGCCTCGCCCCACACGATACACCAAGCCTCCCTCCGGAGGCCCAACGGATGGAAGGTCTCTAGCCACCCACTATGAAGGCTCTGGCGGCCGCCAAAGCTTCTTTGGATCGCCCATCATGGATTGCTTCGGCTGGGGCAGTATCCGCAAGGTGTGGGTTGAGTCCAATAAACCATGCCTTGACGATCCTAGGGGAATCAAACTCCGTAAGCAGCCACGCGATCTGGTATGCGTCTCGCAGACGCCTTTCGGCCTCTTCGCGAGCTTCCACCTCGCCGTTGGCCCAACGCGAGACCGTCTTTGCGTCTTTGACGCCTGCTATGTAAGCAACCAACCGCCTACTCAAAAGGCCTTGCAAGTAATCGGCCACGGCTTCTAAGCGAGCATCTACGGCCTGGTGATGCGCCTGCTTGACTTGCATCTCCATTGTAGCCACCGCCTACCCCTTTCTAGTAGAGCTTGCCCTCCCTCTAACACCCCAAATGCCCTACAAATACTCTTAATGTGCCATACATTTTCCCCTCCACAATCCCAAAGTCAATAGTATTTGTTGATAATTTTTGGTAAATACTTTTAGGAACGTTCTAGTGGGTTTGCCGCGAATCTGATGGAAGCAAGCCGGAAAGTACCTGCAACTTCCGAGAAACCCGATTAGCGGAAGTTCAGCTACCGAAAACCCCCGCCACCAGGGCCTCTGTACGCTATCCTGGGGACCTAGAGCATGGGATCGGGCCTTCTGCCCTCTCCGACTCCTCCTCGGCTGTCTGAGGCGATTCTCGCGCCTCTGGCCTTTTTGTTCGTCAATTAATCATTCTCTTTCTTGCTGCGGGAGTATGGCTTCTCCCTTTTCCTGTTGGAACGTTCCTTCCGCGCCTGTCTCTCTCGCACGCGTTGCAGCCTCCCAAAACTCCCGTTTCCACTTGGGAACGGTCCCTTTTTTCGTCGCCGTATTGATGCAACACCATAGGGATGCAACACCCCGGGGGTAGGAACGCTTCCTGATTCTTGAGTTCTTTTTTAGGGTCTGAACGTTCAGACTAATGGTTGGCGGCGCTCCTGGTGTCGGCCCTTTTTTGTAATCGTCCGTCCGAAGCGGGCCGGTAACGGTACGTGGTGCGCCTGAGCCGTGGCTATCATAGATTTCGGTAACGGTTGGCGACGTAGGGGTTAAATCACCCGGACGGTGTCCGGAAATTGAGGAGACGAGATGCCCTGGTAGGGGCGATAGGCCGTGCGCTCTCAGCACTCAGCGCTCAGGATGCCCGAGGCTTCTTCGAGCACGCTGGATACCGTATGGTGGGTCAAAAACTGTGAAACTTGCTGTAGTCCTGCGCTTGCCCGTTGGAGAGGACGAGATGAACATCGCGATTCGGTGATGTATTGTGAATCACTCGGGACGCATTAAGGTCGACGAAGGGGAAGGACTCATACGCGCGGCTTGGGCTCAAGTGAGCTTGTATTGCTAACGATACGGTGGTTGGCCCGTAAACACAGAGCTATTAAAAGGAGACTCGATTTGCCC
>JACDCK010000294.1 GCA_013817595.1 Pyrinomonadaceae bacterium
GGTACAATCCAGGGAACGGTGCTCGATGCAAATGGCGCAGCCGTCCCGGGCGCCGGTGTGGAAGTCAAGAACGTCGAGACAAACTTCTCCAGGAGCGTGACCACTGATGAAGACGGACGTTTTGTTGCGCTGTCATTACCCCCCGGCAAGTACACCATCACAGTTTCGAAGCAAGGCTTCGCCACTTTGGTGGTGGAGAATGCCAACCTTACTGTAGGACAGGCGATCTCGCTGCCGCTTGAGATGAAGGTTTCCGGCGTCGAAGAGCGAGTGACTATCACGGCCACCCCAACGGTGGATACGGTAAAGACGGAATCGAGCACTACCCTCGGCGAAAAGACGGTGAGTAACACTCCTATTCTCGGACGTAAGTTTGAAGACTTGCTGACCCTCACGCCCGGCGTCAGCGTCGTGCAGGGGCCAGACGGCGACGAAATCACCTTTGCAGGCCAACGCGGAGTCTTTAATAACGTCAGCCTTGATGGCGGCGACTACAATAACGGCTTCTTTGGCGAGCAGGCAGGCGGCCAACGCGCCGCGATTGATATACCGCTGGATGCTGTTAGAGAGTTTCAAGTCGTTGCCACCGGGGCCAACGCCGAATTCGGTCGCACCGCAGGGGGCGTTATTAACGTGATTACAAAGTCGGGCACCAATAACGTGCATGGCAGCCTCTTCCACTTTCAGCGACTCGAAGCTCTTACCGCGAACGCTTCCGACGGCAAGCCTCTCACAGATTTCCGCCGCGAGCAGTTTGGGGGAACGATTGGTGGACCAATTCGGCGCGACAAGGCATTTTTCTTCTTTTCCAGTGAGAATATTAACGAGCGGCTGACAAGAGCGAACCTAAGTGAACAGATTGGGACAACTCCCTGTCCTATTTCTGCGCCGGTGATTACTGCTAACGAAGCCTTGATCAATGGCAACCCGGACTGCGAAAGGCAAGCACTGATTGCCTTCTTTAGGGCTAATCGAAGTCAAGAGGAAGGTCTACCGATTAACCGCAAAGTCAGAAATAACGCTTTGCTTGGCAAGATCGACGTCGACATCACGCAGAACAACCGCTTAACGCTCTCCCACAACTTCGACTATTCGCGCAATACGAACCAGACATTCGACGTAGCCACTTACGGCAATTCGGCCAATGGCATCGAGGGACCTTCGAAGATTAACGTATTCAACGCGAACCTCTTTACGAGCGTTTCCCCAACGAAGGTCAACGAGTTCCATTTCACGTACGCGCGGGAGGAACGGCCGCGTTCCGCAGTTGAGTCGAACGTCCCGGCCGACACGGCCATGGGCTTCGCCACCACGTTTCGCTTTGGCCACCCATTCTTCCTCGGACCGAACGTTGACGAGACCTTCTGGCGCACGCAATTGAAGGACAACTTCTCAATCGTATCGGGCCGTCACACGGTGAAGTTCGGCGGGGAGTGGATACACAGTCTCAACTCGCAAGTCTTCCGCGGCTTCTTCGAGGGTCGATACATTTTTGACAGCGTCACGGGATTCCTTCGCTACGCGACTCCAGGCGCTCCAGGCTCTGGCTTCGGACCTAACGCCGGTCGGTGCACGGACGGTACGTGGACGGATTTAACCCTAGCAGTGCCTCCTTGCGCAGGCGCTACCACGCCGCTCTTGCTTTTCCTTCAGGGCGCAGGACCCAGCGGTCCCGCGACGGACGCGGCAGGGGCTTCAAGTATCAAGAACGAGGACTTCGCCCTCTTCGCCCAGGACAAGTGGCAGATTCGGTCAAACTTTACCTTGAGTTACGGCCTACGCTGGGAAGCGCAAATCTTCCCGGACCTAGTTGTGGCACCCGCGCAGACGGCGTATGGGCTCTTCTTGAATGATCCGCGCTTCCCTTCTGACGGAACGTTGCACGACCAGAAGAAGATGTTCCAGCCACGACTCGGCTTTGCGTGGGATATCGGCGGCAACGGCAAATCTGTTTTGCGCGGGAGCTGGGGTATCTACAACGCGCGGCAGAACATGCTTACGCAGGTGGGCTCCATCACCACCAACGGCGTCCAGCAGCAAACGATCGCGGGTGGCCTATTCGCTAACCCGACCGTCCGTCCCACGTGGCCTGGACTGGTGACGCCAACCGCCAGTTCGTGTTCGGATGGCGGGCGGACAAACCCCTTCCCGTGCTTTTCAGGGGTACGTGTTTTCAGTCGCGACTACGCTAATCCGCGTATCTATACTTCCAACATCGGTTTTGAGCATCAATTAGTGGAAGACCTCTCGATCTATTTCGATTTCACTCACGCGAAGGGTGTTCACCTGACTCGGTTCTTGGACTACCAGCGGCTTGGCATCTTCTTCCCATTCCTCAGCGAGACAATTGTTGCCAGCGCCAACGGAAAGTCTCTCTACAGAGGCTTCACGGCCGGAATGCGGAAGCGTTTCAGCCGCGGCTTCCAGTTTGAGTGGAACTATACGTTCGCGAAAGACCTGGACGATGATTCCAACGAGCGCGACCCCTTCCAAGACCGCGCCTTCGACATCAACAATTTGCAACTCGACTACGCACTCTCCGACCGAGACATTCGCCACCGTTTCAACTTCTATGCCAACGTCGACCTACCCTGGGGCTTCGAGTTTAGCCCGCGCGTGCAGGCACGAACTGCGCAACCAAAATCGCCGGATTGCGCGACCCGCTGTTTTCCACGCAACACGCTTAGAAAGACCAACGAGTACTTCTCGTTCGACTGGCGTTTGCAGCGACCATTCCAATTCGACGAGCGATACGCGCTGATCCCGATCGTCGAGATGTTCAATACTTTCAACACGGTCAACAGTATCGACCCGACCATTGGATCGCCACTGTTCGACTTCAATGGATTCCTGCGCACCGGCGTCGGAGACCCGAGACAATTGCAGTTAGGGATAAAGTTCACGTTCTAAAACAAGTGTCGAGTTGAAGGCTGAAGAGGGGGTACGGCCTGCCGTACCCCTCTCATTTCTGAAATCGACTTTGTGAAATTCAGAGGCCCTGAAAAGGACCGCTCAAGCCTCGCTAATTTGCAGTTGGGAGGTGGGCTTGCCCCGGCTCAAGGTGCAATGCTACTCAACATTGAATCAATCTCCCAAGCTGAGAGAATCTGCACCTTGAGCGGGGCAAGCC
>JACDCK010000295.1 GCA_013817595.1 Pyrinomonadaceae bacterium
GACGTCCTGTTAGTTCTTTCAGGTAGTGATATTCACTTTCACGGAATGATTGGAAGCCTTGCAGAAGGGTGGGCTGTTGCCACTGATCGGCGCGCTTCCCTGCTTGCAGCCACCGTTCAGTAAGCCTTCAACTCGCAAGTACTGAACCCTGCTGAGAGGCTAACGCGTGTATCCTGAGGGGTGGTCTATTTGCACTCCAGCTGATAATGAACGCACTTGTATCCGATGAAAACCCTTTTCGGTGTGGGTCGAGAGGTAAGTAAGGGCTATCTGTTTGTCCAGTGAGGTTGTCAACTCTTTAATGAATGGATCAAAACTCACGGGCGCGCCTGTGCCTTGAAAAAACGCTCTTCCACCCGTTTCATCGGCAAGTCTCAGTAGCGACCCCTGTGCATTCGCAGCCAGGATCGGATCTCGCCCCCCCACCGTAGGAGCATAAAAAGCATAAACGGCGATACTTCGACGTTGCGCTTCAGTAATAGAGCGCTGCAAATCGAGGCTCTGGCCCGCCGAACTCGAGTCGAGACCATGTGAGAGATCCAGCCCATCTGACACGAGAAGTATTGCTCTTCGACCCGAGGGCTGCGAATCAAAACGCCGGATGGCCTCAATAACCTCGACATACGGATTGTACGGCGCAGCGCTCGCGAACCCCACCGGGGGTCGGAGTGCTTTGGCCGCTTTTTCCAGGTCGGTCGTAAACTTCTGACGGACCTGTAGCGAGCCACTTCTCAAATAACCAACAAGAACTCTGGAACCGCGCGGCAGACGGTTTATGAAATCTCTTAACGGCTTGATCTCGTTACCGATTGATGATACCAGGTCGTCCTGAATGAGCACCGCCAGCGTTAAGGGGGAGCTACTTCCAATTGCACGAATCGATAGGACTGTCTGAGGCTCGCCGTCTTCAGTCACCGTCAGGTCTATCATTTGTAGTTCCGGTTCCGGCTTCACCCCCTTGACGCGAATACTAATAGGAATTGTCATCGGTCTGGCCGCCCGCGATCTACTCGGGGACGAGACCGTCGGAGATTGAGCGAAAGCAGGTGGACGGCTGGAACTCACAACCATAAAGGACATCAGTCCCATAAAGATTGCTGCTGCGAGTAGTGAAACTGTTTTCATTGCTTACTCCTAGTAGTCCTGAAGAGCTTCGCGCATTATACAGACATCCAAGACAAAGCGCCCCTGACCCTTTGGTGTCTTGACTGACGTGCCCAAGTCATACAGGCTAGCTGGTGATCCAGCGTATGAAGCGCTTACGGTTGTGCCAGCCTGCCTGGACCAGTCATCAGGCTTGGAATCTTTTGCATTACTATGATTCAAGAAACGCCCGGAAAGCTGACCGCCAAAGATAGGAAGCTCGCGAATTTCTTTTATTGGACTCCATGGATTGCGTTTCCATTAGTCGCGCTTCCCTTCCCACTCGTGTTTTTCTTTCTCTTCCTTACCTCTGCGGCTACCGACACCGCAGCCGTCTATCTCCTGCTAGCGGGGGTTGGCCTGGCTTTGGGCGCTTTCGTGGGAGGACTGGTCCTAATACTTCTGTTCATCTATCGCCAGCGCTGGTTGCGACGCTTGCGCGACAAGCTGGCGGCGGATGGCATTACGGCTAGCGAAGTCATCTGGTTCACAGAGGAATTGTCTACGGCTGAGCGGAAAACACTACTCGAGACAAGCAAACACAGCCCGCTGCTCGGTGACGCGTACCGTGAAACCCTAGCAAGTCGGTTGACCGCAAGTCGTATCATCGCGACGACCGATAAAGAGCTGGTAAAAGTGCGATCCAGAATAAATCGTGCTCGCGCTTTAGCAGGGGCCGATACAAAAACTCTACTGATTGATCTCGAGTCAGACCAACAGCAACTGCAGATGCTTAAAACTGAGTCTAACGCGCGATTGGCGGAAGCCAGAGCTCGTTTGCATACGATTGAGGCAGCGGGGAGCAGGAGTCTTAATCAGGCCGAAACTCAGGCGATGCTGCGGCGGTTGAGCGCAACGCAAGATCACCTGCCACTTGTTATTGAGATGGACCAGCTGGAGCGGAAAAGTCTGCAGGAGGCCGAACGCGATCTCAAGGAACGTGAATCGTCGCTGGACACCCCTGGAGGTTCAGGCTCAAGCCGTTAGGCCAACTCCTGCCAGCGGTAGACTCCTGGTTCCAACCGCATAGCAACTCCATCGTCTACAAGTGACCAGCTGCCGGAACCGGCCTCCGGCCTCGACAGGCCGGTGACGCTGGCCAGCTCACCGCGAACTGTTATCCCAGCACCGCTCAAGTACGCACGGGCAATTTCTTTCAGCGCTTCTTCCCTGCTCACCCTGAGCTCCAACTCATCATGAAATCGAGTTTCCGCGAGGGACCAAATGTAGCTGAACGTTGGTTTGTAAGTCACATCGCTCGGAATCACTTTAAACGTCTTCTGGAGGTCATCGATTGCCCTGTTAAAACGACCACGCTCGTCTATACGACTCGCGAGGCGCAAGTCTCTGGTTCCCATCTCCCACTCGCGGCGCAGGACTCGCAATACCGACCTCGCGTCGTCAGACAAAAATTTAGACTCCTTTCCCAGAGGAACACCCCAGAGTGCGTGAAAATAAGGAAGCAGTCGGCGGGCAATGAAGGTTAAACGGCCTCTCTTCAGCTTCGCGTAATAGACCCGGCCGCGCCGCATTACATCGTCCTTAATGGACCAGGCGAGCCTGCTTTCGGGATCCTTCTGCACGTTGCGAGGCATGTAGGCGTCACGACGACCACAAACCGCGATATAGAGAGAAGGGCCGGGCCGACGGCAATCTGTCATGGAGCTGCAGAAACCTACCCGTTCGATGAAGATTTCCGCGGACAAAGCGTCTTCGATGCGGTTTTCTGATTCCCGATGCCAAACGCGATCGCGATAAATCTCTATAAGTTCCGGAGGATCTTGCCCTGGTGACATCCCGGATCCTATCAGATTGCTAGGCGCCTACCTTGGTCCCGAAGATCGAATCGTGAGTTCCGTTCCCGGATTCAGATCGAGATCGTCACGACCCTGGACATACACCGAACCAGCGCCGCCACCCGCACCGAGGACCGCTCCGATTGCAGCGCCCTTCCCTCCCCCAGCGATGGCTCCAATT
>JACDCK010000087.1 GCA_013817595.1 Pyrinomonadaceae bacterium
GCGTACCAAGGTGTGGATTGACTGCGAGTGAGACGGGGCGAAATGTTCATCTAGCATTGTCGGCGTTAAAACCTTCACGCTAGTCTTCTCGTGCTTGTGTGGTCCTCAACTTAACCTTTTCACCTGTCCAAATTTCACTTAAGCTGTAGCCATGCCAAATCCAAATCGCGCGTTTCATCTGATGGCCATTCGTAATCAGGTGAGGCCATCCGGACGACTTTGGAATCCTGCGGCTGACGTTTATCACGCAGGAGACGGTTGGGTGGTGAAGGTAGATCTGGCGGGCGTCTCTGTAGATGATCTGGAGATAGTCCTTTCCGACTCACATCTGATAGTTCGAGGCTGCCGCCGCGATACTTTCTATCGAGAAGGTTACACTTACCAACAGATGGAGATAAGCTACAGCCGCTTTGAAAAGCAGATTGAATTCCCCTGTTCGATTGATGCAGCTTCTCTCACTCACGATTATCGCGACGGTTTTTTACTAATTAATATGCGTTGTAAGTAAGGGTTTAATATAATCAAGGTCGATTAAGAAGAATGTCCGAGCGTTCGGAAAAACCAGATACCAGCCCGCAAACTCCGCCGACCAGGGCGCAGGGCAAGTCCAAAGAACCAACCGAGCAAGCCGCATCTAACGAGAAGCCCGGCCAGCCATTCGAGCTAGCCGTCCTGGCGCTGCAAAACACAACTCTGTTTCCCGAAACAGTAGTTCCGCTCGCCGTGGGCCGACCGCGTTCGGTTGCAGCTGTCGAAGCCGCCCTGGCGACTCCGGAGAAGTTGATTGCCTGTATCACCGTTCGGCCGGAAAGCATCGCCGGAGCTGACGCGACACCCAGCGAACTGTACAGCGTCGGCACCCTCGTGATGATCAAGCGGATGGAACGTCTTGACGACACCATGCACATCATCGCGCAGGGTACTGAGCGGATAAAGGTGCTCGACTGGAAACAGCAAGAGCCTTACTTGCGAGCGCTGGTTCGGATCCTGCCCGAACCGCGGATCGTCGATCCTGAAGAGGTGGAAGCTGCTAAGCGAAATGTGCAGGCAATGATTCAACAAGCTCTGGCGTTGCTGCCCGGCGTCCCACCCGAAGTGAGAGTGGCGATCCTGGGCTCGGTAGAACCTGTGCGCCTTGCTTACTTCCTCGGATCGATTCTCAACCTCGGCGTTGAGCAAGAGCAAAAGATGCTCGAAGCCGAAACCGCCGACGAGCTACTCCACCTGGCGCACGTCTATCTTGCGCGCGAGCTGGAGATCATTCAGTTGCGTTCGAAGATCACTTCCGAAGCTCAATCGGAGATGGACAAGGCCCAGAGGGATTATGTTCTGCGGCAGCAGATGAAGGCGATCCAGAAAGAGCTGGGTGAGGATGAAAGTGGCGAGCGCGTGGAAGCCGAAATGCTGCGGGAGCGGCTGGCCTCAGCCGATTTGCCGGATGAAGTTCGACAGGAAGCCGAGCGCGAGCTGAAGCGGCTGGAAAGACTGCCCGCGGCGGCGCCTGACTATCACGTCATCCGCAGCTACCTCGATTACGTTCTGGAATTGCCCTGGCGGAAGTCGTCTGAAGACAAGCTCGATCTGATTGAAGCACGCAAGATTCTGGACGAGGACCACTATGGTTTGGAAGACGTTAAGGAACGCATTCTCGAGTTTCTGGCCGTGATCAAGCTGCGGCCTGACACCAAGAGTCCCATTCTATGTTTCGTGGGGCCGCCGGGAGTAGGTAAGACTTCGTTAGGCCGCTCGATCGCGCGCGCGCTGGGCCGGCAATTTGAGCGATTGTCGCTCGGTGGTATGCGCGACGAAGCTGAACTACGCGGACATCGGCGCACCTACATCGGCTCGATGCCTGGGCGGATCATTCAATCGATCCGGCGCGCAGGTGTGAATAATTTTGTCCTAATGCTGGATGAGATTGACAAGCTGGGCAACGACTTCCGCGGCGATCCGGCCTCGGCTTTGCTGGAGATTCTCGATCCGCAACAGAACAACACGTTCCGCGATCACTATCTCGATCTGCCCTTCGATTTGTCAAAAGTCTTCTTTATCGCGACCGCCAATCAGATGGGTCCGATTCCCCCGCCGCTGAGAGATCGCATGGAAGTCATCAATCTGGCCGGCTATAGCGATCCGGAGAAGCTGCAGATTTCGCGCCGGTATCTGATTCCCCGCCAGATTAGCGAGAATGGACTCAATGAGAGTCAGTTGAAGATTGAGGATGATGCGATTGAGTTGATCGCTGCTCGCTACACGCGCGAGGCTGGCGTGCGTCAGCTCGAACGGAACATCGGCAGCATCGCGCGGAAGGTCGCCTTGAAGATTGCCCAGGGGCAGGGCGAATCAGTTACCGTCACCGCCGCGGACATCAAAGACTATCTGGGCGCGCCGAGATTCTATCCCGAGCAGGCCCGCAAAGAATTGCCCGCCGGCGTAGCGACGGGGATGGCCTGGACCGAAATGGGCGGTGAGGTGCTCTTCATTGAAGCCACTCTGCTGCCCGGGGGCAAAGGCTTAACGATTACCGGGCAGCTTGGTGAAGTGATGCAGGAGTCGGCGCGGGCAGCGCAGTCGTATCTGTGGTCACACGCCGCTGAGTTTGGCATCAGTGCCGAGATGTTCAGGGACTATGGCGTTCACCTACATGTTCCTGCCGCAGCCATTCCCAAGGATGGACCGAGTGCTGGTGTGTCGATAACGGCCGCGTTGGCGTCGCTCTACACGGGCCGTCGGGTGCGTCCTGACACGGCGATGACCGGTGAAATCACTTTGTCAGGTCTGGTATTTCCGGTGGGAGGGATCAAGGAGAAGGTGCTGGCCGCTCACCGTGCCGGCATTCGGCGCATCATTCTTCCTTTGCGCAATGAAGCTGACGTCGAAGAGATACCCGAAGATGTACGTAAGGAATTGCAGATCGTTTTTATCTCAAGAATCAATGAAGTAGTTAACGTGGCGCTGGAGATGCTGGTCGCTAATCCACCGCCGCCGATCGCGACTGGACGGGATCAAGCTGCTTACCAGCCGGATTCCGAAGCCGCGGCGGTGTGACCGGTTTAGGAATCACGCCGGTGGCGTTCGGCGAGCTACGCGCCCGCTCGCGGGCGACAGCGGCGTTTCCAAATCTGGTGTGAGCGCTCAAAGCCCGTCGGGGGAATTTGAAGTCCTGCCAGTGATGCTAGAGCTTAGTCTTTGCCTACATTGACCGACGCGCAGATCACAGCTACAGGAGGGGGCACACAAAAAGAGGGCTACACCTAGGGATAGCCCTCTGATTTAGCGAGCAGGGTGGAAAGCCTGCCTACTGCGTGATGCCCATCTGCCAGAGCATGAAGGCGTAGTCAAACGCCACTTCCCGGAGATAGTCGTAACGCCCGGAAGAGCCGCCATGGCCGGCGCCCATGTTTACCTTCAAGAGCAGCGGATTGCTGTCAGTTTTCATCGTCCGCAGTTTAGCGACCAGCTTTGCTCCTTCCCAGTAAGGCACCTGGCTGTCGTTGAGGGAAACCTTGACCAGCGTCGCCGGATAATTCACCCTGGCGATGTTGTCATAGGGCGAGTACTTCTTCATGTAGGCGTACGCGTCCCTGTCGTTGGGATTCCCCCATTCGATGTACTCGCTCGTGGTAAGGGGCAGCGTCGCATCGAGCATTGTGTTCAGCACATCGACAAACGGGACCTGCGAAACGACGGCTTTGAACAGATCCGGGCGCATGTTTGTCACCGCGCCCATTAGCAGACCACCAGCACTGCCACCCTGAATTACCAGCCGGTCGCTTGATGTGTACTTGTTCTTAACCAGATGTTCGGCAGAGGCGATGAAGTCGGTGAACGTATTTATCTTGTTCATCATCCTGCCCGCCTGGCGCCACTCCTCACCCATCTCGCCGCCACCGCGAATGTGGGCAATGACGTAGACCACACCTCTGTCCAGAAGACTCAAACGATTTGACGAGAAAGTTGGCGGAATCGTCGCGCCATAAGAGCCATAGCCGTAAAGCAGCAACGGCGCCTTCCCGTCCATCTTTGTGCCGCGTCGATAGACCACCGAGATGGGAATCTTCGTGCCGTCCGAAGCGGTCGCGAAGAGACGCTCGGAAGCGTAGTTCTTTTTATCAAAGCCACCAGGCACTTCCGTCTCCTTCAAGAGAGTGGCCTGATGGGTGTTCATGTCATAATCGAAAACCGAAATGGGCCTGACGAGTGATTGGTAGCGATAGCGAACCATGCTGGTGTTGAATTCCCGATTCACATCGAGACTAGCTGAGTAAACCGGCTCGGGAAACTGGATGCGATGAGACTTGTTGGTCTTCATGTCGATGACTCGCAGTTTCTGCAATCCGCCTTCCAACTCAGACACAACAGCGTGATTCACGAAGAAATTGATGTCGTCGACCTTGACCGCGGGCTGGTGGGGAACAAACTCCTTCCAGTTTTTCTCCGACGGATCGGAGACTGGCGCCCGGACCACGCGGAAGTTTTTGGCGCCCTTATTCGTACGGAGGTAAAACAGACCGCCGTGATGATCGACGTCGTATTCATGTTCAGGTTGACGCGCAAGAATGAGCTTCGGCTCCGTCATGGGCTTGTCCGTCGGCATGTAGCGAAACTCCGTCGAGGTCTTGCTATAGGAACCGATCAAGACCATGGCCTTGTCGCGCGAGCGTCCAGCGTCAAGGTCAAAAAGTTCATCTTTCTCTTCAAGCACCAGATCGGTTTTGTCGCTGCCCAGCACGTGACGGAAAAACCTGTCAGAACGCTTTGTTACTGCGTCTTCCGTAGTGAAGAACAGGGTCTTGTTGTCAGTGGCCCACAGCACACTTCCAACTCGGTCAAATGTTTCCGGGAGCAATTGCCCTGAACGTAGATCCTTGATCTGCAACTTGTATTGCCGGTAGCCGGTAGTGTCAGTTGAGTAAGCAAGCAAGTTTCCATCATCACTGACGACGAAAGCGGCAATGCTGAAAAACTTGAGTCCTTTCGCCATCTCATTCTGATCGAGAAGGACTTCTTCTTTCGCATCGAGCGTCCCGAGTTTGCGGCAGTAGGTAGGATATTGTTTACCTTGTTCGGTGCGTGTGTAGTAGAAATAATTGCCCCAGCGATAGGGCACGCTCTGATCAGTCTCCTTGATGTGTCCGACCATCTCTTTGTAGAGCCTCTCTTGCAGGGCGGCGGTCGGCTTCGTGGCAGCATCAGTGTGAGCGTTCTCAGATTCCAGATAGGCGATCACTTGAGGATTAGACCTCTCGCGAAGCCAGAAATAGTCATCAACCAAAGTCTCGCCGTGAATATTTGTAGTCTTGGGTTTCTTCTCTGCCATCGGTGGTTTTGGTGCGGCTGCGCCTCCGCCATTGGATTGGGCCAGCGCCGCGCTGCTAAGCGTGCAAAAGGAAATCAATGCGAACAAAACGAGCAGCATTACGGGTTTCGGCGGTCTTCTCATATCTGACCTTCTTTGCTAGGAGAATTAGGGTTGCGGACATTGGGGAGATCCGTCTTCCATGAATCGAGCACCGCAGAATTCTTTTGCTTGATTGTTTGCTGGCGCACGGCCGGCTAGTCGTGGACGGTTCAACCACGCGGTGGGTCGCCCCAGCCTGAGCCTACGTACTTACCGTTCTCCACCATGCACGGCACTGTTGGATCACCGTTCGAGAAGGAGAGCATCTCTGCCCGGCGCGAGCGATCGTTTTGAGCGTCGTAATCAACGAAAGAAATGCCATTTGCATTGTAATGATCCCGTGCCTGTTGACAGTAAGGACAGCCCGGCTTTGTGTAGATAGCTAACGCCAACTTGAGGTCACCTCCGTGTGACGCTAGTTTAGCAACGGACTGGCGAAGATAGAAGCCGG
Source organism: Pyrinomonadaceae bacterium (assembly GCA_013817595.1). Classification (GTDB taxonomy): domain Bacteria; phylum Acidobacteriota; class Blastocatellia; order Pyrinomonadales; family Pyrinomonadaceae; genus PSRF01. The sequence goes on from JACDCK010000087.1 coordinate 5,853, forward strand.
GACGAGTCGGATCCGGTATTATTTTCAAAACCGGAACCGCTATACTTCGCCAGTTTACGGACGAACTTGACTCAACAAGCCCTCTCACCGAGAGCGATCTTCTTGACCGGTACGAAAAATTGGTGATTGTGGAGATCGTGGGTAAGCAAGTGCAGGTGCCCGAAAAGAACCGCTTGCTGCGCTGTTTCCAGTATTTATCGCTCAATTCGATTTCTTACGGCGACTTTTGTTTGGAATGGCGAATGTACGAATTGTCAGATTTGGTATCACGAGAAAGGTCAGACAGAAAGCAATGACAAGCTCGCGTCTCGTTTAGCCTCGGCGTGCATCACGCCGGTCGCGCCGGAAATCGCGCATGTCTCCGCGCAAGTCCCGACGATCTCGTCGCAGCTCGCGGTGGTCGTAGCGCAATTCGCGTCTATCCGCTTTGATTTCATGACGATCGGCGCGAAGCTCCTGCTGCGAAGCTCCTTCACGTCGGTCATCGCGATACTCGCGCACGTCAGATCGCAACTCACGACTGTCTTGCCTTATCTCACGCTTGTCACCACGAATCTCCCTTGTGTCCGCCCTAATCTCTCTCCGATCCGAGCGCAACTCCCGGCATTCCCAGGGCGAAAAATTGCATCGGTTCTGCCCCTGGGCCAAAGCCGTGGTCGAAAGACCGGTAAACAAAGCGACAGCTACCAACAAACTTCGCAAAAGTGTGATTCTCATTTCATTCTCCTCCATCGATTCAGTCTTGGCTCCATAATCGCCAGACCGGACGAGCCTGGGATCCGGCCGGCCCCTACCGAAGGCAAGGAGGGGAGACAAACTCCACCGATGCAAGTCCGAAATGGGCTCGCTGGCAGATTCAACTTGTTGCTTCGGTTAACCCCCTTGCTGAACTCTTAGACGCTGAGACAGTAGCGGAGGACGAGATTTCTGCGGCTTACAATGACGAACCTCACCTGTGGGCAGCACGTCGACGGCGTCACTCCACTACGGAACCGCGAGCGGTAGCGACCGGGACCTACACTTAACACTGCTCATGATCTTTTCATGCCGATCTAGTCTAAATGCGAGTTGAATCCAGCATCCGGTCGCTACCGCTCGCGGTTCCGTAGTGGAGTAGCGCACAAAACTTCATTGGATTCCGCAACACAGCTCTTAGTACCTGGGCACGCTGGGATCGACTTCATTGGACCACGCAGTGATCCCTCCTTTGAGATTCAGAAGATTGCCGGCGAACCCTGAACGCTTGAGTGCTTCGATGGCTTTCGCGCTGCGGCCCCCCATCTTGCAATGCACGACGGTCTCCCGGTTGGGATCTATTTCCGACATACGGTTAAGCACCTGGCCCAGGGGGATATGCGTTGTATTGGGAATAGCGGCAATCGCGACTTCGTGCGCCTCACGCACATCGATAATCTGGATGTCTTCTCCGCTGTCCAGGCGCTGCCTAAGTTGAGTGGCAGTGATTTCCGGAATTTGCTGTGTGGCTGGTTGACCCATGATTCCTCCGAGGATGGGACTAACGTCAGTTGTGATTCGTCGTAAAAAGAGAATTTCTATTCTACTCGCTGAAATTGAAGACAAACAAGAGTAGCGGGCTGGGCTGGAACTAGCCAACGCTTTCAGCGTACTTCCTTATACGTTAGACTTTGCGCTTGACGTATTGTGACTGAGCCTCCCATTAAAAAGGTTCTCTCTTGCGAAAGGTTCCCTCTATGAGATTCGAGTTATATCACGCCGGACTGGACAATGTTCCAAAGCTCTCCGTCGACGGCACCGTTTCCAACAGCATCCATTTCTCGCACTGGGAAGGAAACCAAACTCCGGATGAGGTCAGAGCAGATATTTCCACCGAAATTGCATTGAATCTCGTCGCCTCTCCAAACAAGCAAGAACTCACTCAGGGAATCGAGCTGGTAACCAACAACCACTTCGATACGGACGGTGTGCTTTCAGTGTGGACGGTGCTTACCGGCGAACGAGCTCGTGACTTGCGCGAGCAGTTAATACCGGCGGCCGAAGCTGGGGACTTTTCGGAGTTCTCGACTGAGAACGGTGTGCGCGCGAGTATAGTTATCCAGGGTTCAGACCAGGCCAGCCCGAACAATGAAACCGGCTCACCGCTTGCTGCCTATCTTGCCGGCAAAGAAATCAGCGACGACGCTGAAGCCTATGAGCTCGTGCTGCCCGAAGTGGAGCTTCGCCCCATCATCGCGTCACAGACTGAAGTCTATGCTACTCCATGCATGATGTTGTAATCATCGGCGCCGGACCTGCTGGTCTAGCGGCCGCACTCTGGTGTGATCAGCTGGGACTGGACACCCTCATTCTCGAGCAGAGCGAAACTGTCGGCGGACAACTCCATTCGATACACGGGGCGATTGAGAACTACCCGGGCGTGCGCGCTCTCAACGGGGCCGAGCTGTTAGCACGGTTTGCCGATCAGATCGACAATGCCGGCTTTGACCTCTGGACCAACGTTGAAATCGCGAGCGTCGATCTCGCCGCAAAACGCGTCTCGCTGCGTAGCGGTGAACAGCTGCAGTCGATTAGCATCATCATCGCTACCGGCGTGAGTCGCAGGCAGCTCGGAATCCCCGGCGAGAACGAATTTTCCGGCACGGGAATTGTTGACTCCGCGGCCCGCGACCGGAATCTGTTTGCCGGCAAAGACGTCTGCGTCATCGGCGGCGGCGACGCGGCTGTTGAAAACGCATTACTGCTGGCCGATGTTTGTCCGACCGTAACTCTTGTACTTCGTGGCAAAAAATTGAGGGCGCGCAGAGAATTTGTAGAGCAATTGCAGACGAATCACTGCATAACGGTTTTTACCGAGTCAGTCGTCAGTCGTATTATTGGCAACGAAGAGGTAGAGGCTGTCGAGATACAACGCAAAGAAGCAATCAAACCATTTCAGATGGCAGTGGGGGGCGTTTTGATTCGCATTGGGGTGGAACCCAATACGGATTCATTCCGCGATCAGTTGCAGTTAGATGAGAAAGGCTACATTGTGGTGACCAGCCAGCAAGAAACCACTCTGACGAATGTATTTGCCATCGGGGATGTCTCCAATCCGATGGCTTCGACAATTAGCGGCGCCACGGGGGCAGGCGCTACTTCGGCTAAAGTGATCGCTGGCAGGTTGCAGAGTAGCCGAAGGTCCTAGTTTAAGCAGGCTGCTGAAAAGGGCTCAGGGAGAATAAGACGATCCACGAAAGCACACGAAATGCCTCGAACCAAGAGCTCTTTTCGTGTCCGTTCGAGTGATTTCGTGGATCGATCTTAGTTTTTCAGCAGCCTGCTCACGGTGGGAACGGAAGGATGAGATCCGCAGTGTCGGAAGCCGACGATGATGTTCCAGCTTACACTGATGCGCACGTAGCGGCCTATCCGATCGAGTACATCGCGGGGATCGATTTGTACAACGCCGGGGAATTTCATGCTTCGCATGATGCCTGGGAAGAGCGCTGGATGGGCGAGGTCGGGCCGCAAGAAAAACTTTTCCTGCAAGCGATGATTCAGTCGGCGGTGGCTTTTCATCATTTGGAGATTGGTCGTCCGGGTGCAGCGCGCCGGATGCATCAGATGGCTAAGGAAAAGTTTGCACGCCTGGGTAAAAGGGTGTTCATGTCGCTCGACCTGGAGGATTACCAGGAGCAACTCGAGCGCGCTCTTTCCTGGCTCTGGGACGCGGCCGATCCCCGCGAGTTGAAGGCCCCGCAAGTCACGCCGCCGCGGATCAGACTGCTGTCGGCCATCGATGAATTTGATTAACGAGCTTGCTCGCTGGGGATTAGAAAACCCGTGGCAATTCTTAATGACCTGAGACTGCTGCTACTCGGCTTATGGCTTGGCGCCGCTGTATTTTTCAGCTCTGTCGTTGCTCCGAGCGTATTTTCCGTTCTGCGAGCGTTTCAACTGCCCAACGTGGGTGAAATTGCAGGCACGCTTGTTACGCGGACCCTCTCAGTTATCAATGTCAGCGGTTTCATTATTAGCCTATTTCTACTGGTAACCGCATTCGCGTTTGGCAAAGGGTTCCGAAAGCGTTCATTCTTTCTGGAACTCATTTCGCTAATTGTGGTGGCCGTTAGCACCGGGACCGGGCAGTGGGTGATTGCCGCGAAGATGCGCGCTCCCCGCGTGGCCATGGGTCTGCCGGTTGAACAGGTGCCGATCGATGATTTCCGCCGCGTGGCTTTCAATCGACTGCACGGTTATTCTGTCACGTCGCTGAGTATCGCTATGATTGCCGCTCTAATTGGGTTTCTGATAATCGCGTATCGCGCGCGTTTGAATGCCAATTGAATGACCCGTTAGGTTGGAAGGCCTTCTTGTGGAAATAATCGAACAGATTGATGAGTGGCGTAAACG
>JACDCK010000088.1 GCA_013817595.1 Pyrinomonadaceae bacterium
GCGATGACCTGCACTGGACTGCCATCTACTACTGCAAACCTCGTTCGTAAGGCTTCGTGGCGGCGAACAATTTCATTGAAGCTTTGTTCCAGCGCGGCCATGTTGAGATGGCCCGTCAGACGCACAGCTGCCGGGATATTATAGAGAGGACTGTTCGACTCCAGCTGGTCTAGAAACCACAGCCGCTGCTGGGCGAAGGAAAGCTGACAGGGGTCGGCGCCCGTCCTTCGAGGGATGGTTTGCGATTGTGGTAGGTCTATATGCTTCTTCTTGAGTAATAACCCAAAAAGCTCGGATTTCTCCCGCGAAAAACCACCCGCTCGTTTGGACGAATCACTCATTCTGTTCACCTCGCTAAATCAGAGACAAGAATTGGCACTGATAATGATCTCATCATTAAAGGACCGTAAAGGTACGAAATATCCGCGATCTAGCACTGGCAGGAGGTAGATGTGGCACTCAACAGCTATACCTTAATGTATCTGCGAGAAGGTTGTGTGAGTGTACCAATACTGTATCGTCTGGATTTAAGGGAAAATGTTCTTTGGTAATTAAGTTATTGTCAATTAAGAGTCTAAGATTAAGAGTTTCCTCCATTTGTCCAAGTCGTCTTGTCGCCTTCTTGTCAAGGGAGTACGTCTTTAGCCCTCGTCAAATTTGTTTAGAGAGTATCGCTTTCACTTCCTCTTCGGAGAGCTGCTCTAGCTCTTTGTATGTCCGAGCAATCTCTTCAATGATTTCCACCCCACCCCAGATTCGGGCAATTTCGCTGACCAAACCTGCTACAGTGGGCATTAGAAAGAGGCTGCGCAGCGGAACTTCTACCTGCAACGCTTCTCTGAGGCGCGACACCACTTGCGTCGCCAGCAATGAATGGCCGCCCAACTCGAAGAAGTTGTCATGGATGCCTACTTGGTCCACCTTCAGCACCTCTGCCCAGATGCCTGCCACCACCTCTTCCACCGCGTTGCGCGGTGTCACATACCGTTGTTCTAACTTGGGTCGTGCCTCATCCGGCACTGGCAATGCTCGTCGATCCACCTTGCCATTCGGTGTCAGGGGCAAACCATCTAACGCCACGAAGACTCCAGGCACCATGTACTCTGGCAGCTTCTGCTTCAAATAGCTGCGCAACTCACCCGTCAATGGTGCTAACTGCTCCTGAGCCGCCACCAAGTAAGCGACCAAGCGTTTGTCACCAGGTACATCCTCGCGCGCTACCACGACTGCCTCACGCACAGCCTCGTGCCCCGCTAGCACCGCTTCCACTTCGCCCAACTCAATACGAAATCCCCGAATCTTCACCTGATGATCCAGGCGGCCCAGATACTCGATGTTGCCGTCTGGCAAATACCGCGCTAGATCACCCGTCCGGTAGAGCCGTGCGCTTGACTCTTGGCTAAACGGATGACGGATGAACTTCTCTGCGGTCAGATCAGGGCGATTCAGATAACCTCGCGCGAGGCCGTCGCCGCCAATGTAGAGTTCTCCTGGCACACCGACGGGAACCGGATTCATGCGCCCGTCCAAGATGTATATCTCCGTGCTGGCAATGGGACGCCCGATTGTTGCACGCCCAGTAGCGCTTCTTAAGGTAAACGTCGAGTATGTCGTGTCTTCCGAAGGACCATAGAGATCGAAGACTTGCTGGATTGTGCCCTGGCTGTAGATCTCTCGTACGAGTAGCGTCTGGAGCGGCTCACCGGCAAGATTCACCGTGCGCACTGACGCGGGCAATCCGCCTATCCTCACCAACTCAGCGATTGCTGACGGAACCGTATTAATGAGGGTCACTTCCTCGGCTGCGGGCAAAGTGGGTAACTGCAGCACGTTCTCGGCCAAGATGATTGTGCCGCCCCAACTCAAGGGAACAAACAGCTCGAAGACTGAAAGATCGAAGCAAATAGAGGTCGAGGCCAGCACGCCAGCCAACTGCTCTAGTGAAAAGATGTCTCTGGCCCAATGCAATAGGGTAACAGTGCTGTGATGCTCGATGGCAACGCCTTTGGGCCAACCGGTCGAACCCGAGGTATAGATCACATACGCCAAGTTCTCTGCGCTCATCCAGCTCGCTGGGTTCTCCGCGCTCTCTCGCGCGAACACCTTCCATTCGCGGTCCACACACACCACTTCTGCGGTATGCTGCGGTAAACTCTCCACCAGGCGTTCCTGCGTGACTAGCATTGGCACTTGGGCATCCTCCAGCATGAATCGGAGTCGCTCTTGCGGGTAGGCTGGATCCAACGGCAGATACGCCCCACCGGCCTTGAGGATGGCCAGTAGCCCGACCACCATCTCTGCTGACCGCTCCATCAGGACCCCGACTCGTACCTCAGGCTTCACACCTCGCGCTCGTAGATAGTGCGCCACTTGGTTGGCTCGCTGGTTGAGTTCCCTGTAGGTTAACCGCTTGTCTTCGAAGATCAGCGCAGTAGCATCAGGTGTTTTTTCCACCTGCGCCTCAAACAATTCATGAATACATTTATCCCTCGGGTAATTGCTTTGTGTGTTGTTCCACTCGACGAGCAGTTGCTGGCGTTCTGCTGCGGTCAGTAGCGGCAACTCTGAGAGTCGTTGATCAGGGCCGGCAATAATGCCTTCTAGTAGATTGTAAAAGTGACTCAGCATTCGCTCGACCGTAGAAGCATCGAATAAGTCCGTGTTGTACACGAAGTGACCAACGATCTCTCCCGAAGCTTCCCACAGATAAAAATCTAAATCGGACCTTACAGGTATCATCTCGCTTTCAGAGCTGAATGAGCCCAAGGTCAAACCCGAAAGTTCAAGGGATGTATTCGGCGCGTTCTGGAGGGTGAACATCACCTGGAACAACGGCGTGTGGCTCAAGCTGCGTTCGGGCTGCAACTCCTCGACCAGCTTCTCGAACGGCAGGTCTTGGTGCTCATACGCTCCTAACGTCACCTCCTTGACCCGCCCCAACAACTGACGGAACGCCGGGTTGCCGGATAGATCGCCACGCAGCACCAGCGTGTTGACGAAGAACCCGATTAAACCCTCGACCTCGGCTCGCGCACGACCTGCAATGGCTGACCCAACCACGATGTCTTCCTGACCCGTGTAGCGCATCAGCAGGGTCTGAAACGCCGCTAACATGGTCACGAACAGCGTTGCGCCCTCCTGCCGGGTGAGCGCCTTCAACCGCTCGGTCACTTCCTTCGACAGCTGCACGGGCTGACTGGCGCCGCGGTAGCTCTGCGCCGCCGGGCGCGGGTGATCCGCCGGCAGATTCAACATAGGAGGAGCACCTGACAGTTGCTCTTTCCAGTACGAGAGTTGCTGCTCTAACCGCTCACCTGCCAGCCACTCTCTTTGCCATACTGCATAGTCGGCATACTGGATAGGAAGTTCCGGCAAGGGTGAGGGCTTCCCTGTAGAAAAGGCTTGATATAGCGTTCCAAGCTCACGAAACAGCACCCCCATCGACCACCCGTCGCTGACGATGTGGTGCATGTTCAGCAACAACACATGCTTCTCATCGCCGAGCCGCAGCAAAGTGGCACGCAGCAGTGGCCCATGCTCCAAGTCGAAGGGCCGCCGCGCCTCTTCTCTAGCCAGCCGCCGCGCTTCCGCCTCGCGCTCACCCTCCGGCAGCTCGCTCAGATCCACCACCGGCAACTCCACACTCATAGCTGGCGCAATCACCTGCACTGGATCCCCATCCGTCATCGTAAAGCTGGTGCGCAAGGATTCATGACGCGAAGCAATCTCTGTAAGCGTCTTCCGCATCGCCTCGACATCCAGAGGGCCGCTCATGCGGATCGCTTGCGGCATGTTGTAGAAGGAGCTGTTTGGCTCCAGCTGATCTAGAAACCACAACCGCTGCTGGGCAAACGAGAGCGGCAAATTGCTATCGCGTGAGACGGGCATTATCGGCGGAGCCTGTACAGGCCCGTCTGCCTGACGAGCCGCCTCAATCGCGGTGGAGAGAGTAGCGACAGTGGGCGCTTCGAAAAGGCTGCGCAGCGGCAGCTCCACCTGCAACGCTTCTCTAAGGCGCGACACCACCTGCGTCGCCTTCAGCGAATGCCCCCCTAACTCGAAGAAGTTGTCGTAAACGCCGACCTGCTCCACATCCAACACCTCGCTCCAGATGCCGGCCACCTCCTCCTCGACCGCTGTCCGCGGCGCTACATACTCGGCTTCCAGCTCAGGCCTGCTTCGATCCGGGGCAGGCAATGCCCGGCGATCCACTTTTCCGTTGGGCGTCAGCGGCATCTCGTCCAACAACACGAACGCCTGCGGTACCATGTACTCCGGCAACTTCTCCTGCACATGCTCCCGCAGCTTCGGCACCAGAGTGCGAAACATCCTTCGGGCCAACGGCGCATTAGCATAGTAGCTCCACTCCCGCACTGCCGCCTTTTTCGCTCCCGGCCACCGGATCGCTCCGCATTGTCCCTGCACCTCTGCATCGCGGCGGCGTCTCAAGACCACATCAAAGCGCCCGTCTCTTTCACTGCCAGCCCAACTTACTTCAACCGCGTAGGCCGTCTCTCGACTAAGCTCCCATAACTCCTCCGGATTGACACCCTCTCCTGGCATCTGCTGAAGTGCTTGCCGCAACTCACCTACGGTTGGCAAACTCTCACGATTGGCCATCAACTCCATGATTCGTGTAGCAGCCAGCACCCGCCCATTCGGCAGGCGCCTCAATCCCACGACCTCCGGCTGTGTCTCCTCCAGCATTCGCCGCAAACTCTCAAGGCTGAGCCGCTGCTTCTGCCAATCCAGCCATGACACCTCCGGCTCTTTCTCAGTAGGCTCTTCACCGACATGCAGCACGACGTCGTAGCGAAAGCGGGTCAACTCGTTCTCCGCATACCCACGCTTGGGCAGCACCTCCACCCGACTGATCTCAGGCACTCGCTCCTTCAACGCTGTGAAGAAGCTTGTTGCGACCACCAACTCGTTGTCTTCTGTGATCTGCTCTTGCACGCGCTGGCGGAGTTGTTCGACGGAGGACGTCAAACTCGCGCGATGCAATTCAACCGAAGCATGAAAGGCTTCCAGCAACTCGAAGTTGCGCACATCCCCGATGAAAACTGTGCCTCCAGGTCTCACCACTCGCACCGCTCCTGCCAATACGCGCACCAAGTAATCAACGCTCGGAAAGTACTGCACTACCGAGTTGATGATCACTGTATCGAAGCTGGCTGGCGCGATCCCTTCGAAGTTGGTCGCCTCGCGCTGCCACAATGTGACGTGCTCGAAGCCGGCGGCCGCCACCTGTGGTCGAAGACGATCCAGCACCGCCTGCGAGAAGTCTGTCCCCACATACGTTTGACAATGTGGGACCACCTGAAACAACAACAATCCGGTGCCGCACCCGATCTCCAGCACCCGCTGCGGTTGCTGGCGCAGTATCCGCTCCACCGTGTGCTCCAACCATTCGCGCATTTCTGCCGCCGGTATTGCCTCCCCCGTATAGCTGCTGTTCCACCCCGTGATGTTGAAGGTCGGGTCTTCTGCAGCCGCCCCTTGTTGGCTGTAGAGGTCTTCGTAGAGCGTTTGCCAGTGCACGACCTGCTCGGCCTGCAGCTCTGAAGCGCTCGACTGCTCATCCGCACCCTCATATTGCGAGTCCTGCACGATGTAAGCGACCAGGCGTTTGTCGCCCACCACGTCCTCTCTGGCCAACACCACCGCCTGCTCGACCGCCGCGTGCGCTGTCAGCACCGCCTCAATCTCCTCTAGCTCGATCCGGTAGCCACGAACCTTCACCTGATGGTCAAAACGTCCCAAAAACTCCAGCGTGCCATCGGCGAGGTAGCGCACTCGATCACCTGTCTTGTAGAGGCGGGCCGTCGGCTCACTGCAGAACGGGTTTGGGATGAATCGCTCGGCCGTCAGGTCGGGGCGGTTCAGATATCCTCGCGCTAAGCCATCGCCGCCAATGTGGAGTTCACCCGCCACACCAATGGGCACTGGCTCCATGTATTGATCCAGCACATACACCTGCGTGTTCGATATCGGTCGCCCAATCGGCACACTGCCATTGAGTTGGACTCCTGCTGCCATCGGATGACAGCACGTGAAAGTCGTGTTCTCGGTTGGGCCATAGCCGTTGATCAAACGGCAGTCCGTTAGCTCGCGCTGCGCCTTCTCGACGTGCGGCACTGACAACACATCGCCACCGGCCAGGAGCTGACGCACACTTCGCAAGTCTTCAAGGTGGTCGTCCACCATCTGGTGAAACAGCCCTGCCGTCAGCCACAAGGTTGTCACCTGCGAGCGCCGCAGCACTTCGCCAAGTTCTTTCAAGGATGGCGTGCCGGCGGGGAACACGACGAGGCGCGCGCCGTTGAGCAGACAGCCCCACAACTCGAAGGTTGAAGCATCAAAGGAGACGGGAGCAAACTGCAGAAAAACTTGATCCGAAGTGAGAACAACATAGTTGGTCTCTTTGACCAACCGCACAATGCTGCGATGCTGGACGGCGACGCCTTTTGGCTGGCCGGTAGACCCAGAGGTGTAAATCACATAAGCGAGGTTCTCCGCTCCTGCTCCACTCGCCAAGTTTTCCGTGCTTTCTTGCCCGATCACCTTCCACTCAGTGTCCAGACAGATCATCTCCGCTTCACTACTCTTCGGCACCCGCTCCACCAGTTTCGCTTCAGTCACCAACATCGCCACGACAGCATCCGCAAGCATGAACGCCAGTCGCTCCTGCGGGTACGCCGCATCCAGCGGTACATACGCTCCTCCGGCCTTGAGAATGCCCAATAACCCGATGACCATCTCCAGCGAGCGCTCCATCATGACGCCGACCAGCACTTCTGCTCTGACACCTCGCCCTCTCAGGTAGTGCGCTACTTGGTTTGCTCTCCGGTTCAACTCGCCGTACGTCAATTGCTCACCTTCATAGACGACTGCTATGGCATCAGGTGTTCGTTTAACTTGTGCTTCAAATATCTCCGCCACAGTCTGGTCGCGCCCAAACTCGCTCTCAGTGGCGTTCCACTCAACGAGCAGTTGATGGCGTTCCGCTTCAGTTAAGAGCGGCAACTCAGAAAGCCGCCGCTCGGGGTTCGAGACGATGCCTTCCAGCAGCACTTCGAAATGCCCCAGCATCCGCATTACCGTCGCCTCATCGAACAAGTCCGTGCTGTACTCGAAGACCGCCCGCAGCCCTTCGACCTCCTCCCACACGAATAAGGTCAAATCAAACTTCGTTGTCCCATATTCGACTCGCAATGGAGCGAGCGTCAGACCCTGAAGCTCCAGCGCCTTTCCCGGCGCATTCTGCAAAGCGAACATCACCTCAAACAGAGGTGTCCGGCTTAAACTTCGTTCCGGCTGCAACTCCTCAACCAGCTTCTCAAACGGCAAGTCCTGATGCGCATACGCTCCAAAGGCGACCTCTTTCACGCGCCCCAGTAACTCGCGAAACGTCGGATCACCTGATAGATCGGTGCGTATCACCAGCGTGTTAACAAAGAACCCGATCAAGGCTTCGATCTCGCCCCGGTTACGATTGGCGATCGGTGTGCCGACAAGGATGTCTTGATGATTAGTGTAGCGTGAAAGCAAAGTCTTAAACGCTGCCAGCAGCGTCATGAACAGCGTCGCGCCCTCCTCTCGACTCAATGCCTTGAGTCTCTCCGATAGGCCCTGAGGAAGCAGCGCAGATTGACGCCCGCCCTGGAAAGTCTGCACCGCCGGTCGCGGGCGATCCGTCGGCAACTCGAGGACTGGTAGTTCACCGCCCAACTGCTCTTTCCAATACGTGAGTTGTTTTTCCAGGACCTCCCCCTGAAGCCACTGGCGCTGCCATTGCGCAAAGTCTGCGTACTGGATTGGAAGCTCCTCAAGCGGTGAGAACTCTCCACTGGAGAAGGCTTCATAGAGGGTCGTTAATTCCCGAAAGATCACGCCAAAACTCCAGCCATCGCTGATGATATGGTGCATGTTCAAGAGCAGCACATGATCCTCTTCACCCAGTCTCAGCAAGCTGGCACGGAAGAGCGGGCCACGAGCCAGATCGAAGGGACGGCGTAACTCTTCGTTAATCAACCGCTGCGCTTCGGCCTCGCGCTCGCTTGCTGGCAGATGACTGAGATCGAGCACCGGCAGCGTTACATTCAGAGTTGGAGCGATCAACTGCAGTGGTTGTCCATTAACGCTGCTAAAGGTGGTGCGCAAGGCTTCATGGCGGCGCACGATCTCGTTGAGACTCCGTTCGAGCGCTGCTAAATTGAGCCTGCCGCTGACACGTCTGGCCGCAGGGGTATTATAGAAAGGGTTATTCGGTTCTAGCTGATCGAGAAACCACAGTCGCTGCTGGGCAAACGAGAGTGGCGCGGAATTGGTATCTTTCCTTCGAGGAATCTTCTTCCCAGGTGACGATTCCACACCTTCTTCCTGAAGCAGAGCCTCAAGCAGCGCGCGTTTTTTAGCCGAAAGCTCGAAAGTGCGTTTAGAAGAACGGCTCATTTCACCTTAACCCTTCAAGTAACAGACTCTTTCCATCGAGCATCGTGTCCACTTCATCTTCTGAAAGTCCGGCCAGACTGACGAGCAACTCCGCAATCTTCTCAACTCTCAGCCGCTGGTTCGGGTCCTCTAAGATCCTTGCAGCCAATCCAGCCACGGTGGGTTGCTCGAAGAAGCTGCGCAGCGGCAACTCTATCTGAAATGCCTCTCTCACCCGCGAGATGACTTGTGTGGCCTTCAGCGAATGTCCTCCCCGTTTGAAGAAGTCGTCATAGACTCCTACCTCCTCCACATCCAATACCTCCGCCCAGATTCCCACCATGACCTCTTCCACAGCACTGCGAGGCGTGACATACTCTTCTTCCAACTCTGGCCGTGCACGATCCGGAGCGGGCAGTGCTCGCCTGTCCACCTTGCCATTGGGCGTCAAGGGTATCTCATCCAGGAGCACGAAGGCAGAGGGCACCATGTAGTCCGGCAGCCTCTCCTGCAAGTAGCTGCGTAGCTTCGGGACGAGGCTGCGGAAGAGGGTGCGCGCCAGCGGCTGGTTGGCATAGTAGCTCCACGCCTGCACCACTGCGCTGTCGGCTCCTGGCCAAGCAATGGCTCCCTGCGACTTTAGTAGAGCTTCTCCCGCGTGGCTTGTCTGCCGTCTGAAGACCACATCAAAGCTTCCATCGAGGCCACACGCGGCCCAACTGACTCCGACTCTGTAGGATAACTGTTCGCTGAACGCCCACATCTGTTCAGGGTTGACGCCCTCGCCTACTATTTTGCGCAGGGCCTCACGCAGTTCATTTGCTGTCTGGGGAGTCTCCTGGTTACTCAGTAACTCCATGATCCGAGAGTCAGCCATCACCCGTGCATTCGGCACGCGGGTAATCGCTAGCACCGCTGGTTGGCCCTCTTCCAATATCTGGCGCACACGCTCAAGGCTCAATCCCTGCTCCTGCCAGTCGAGCCACGACATCTCCAGACGCGGCACTGCCTCTCCCACATGCAGGATCACATCGTAGCGGAACTTGCTCAACTCATTGTCGGACCAGCCGCGTTTGGGCAAGACCTCAAGATGACTGATCTTCGGCAGATGGTGCTTTAAGGCCGTGAAGAAGCTGGGTGCAATGACCAGTTCATTCTCTTCTGTCAGTTGCTCTTGCACACACTGCCGCAACTGCTCAGTCGAGAGCGAGGGCGCTGCCTGAGATAACTGAACCGAGGCATGAAAGGCTTCCAGCAACTCGTAGTTACGCACGTCACCAACAAAGATCGAGCCGCCGGGAGCCACCACACGCGCAGCTCCTTCCAGGACGCGCACTAGATAGTCAATACTTGGAAAATACTGGGCCACGGAATTAATGATCACGAGATCGAAACCATTAGCGGCGAGACCTTCAAAGTCAGTGGCTTCTCTTTGGGAGAGCGTCACCCAGGAGAGCCTGGCAGCCTGCGCCTTCTGCTCAAGCTGATTGAGCACTGCTTGCGAGAAGTCCGCACCAAAGTATTCCTGGCAATCCGGCGCCACACGTAAGAGCAGCAATCCGGTACCACAACCAATCTCCAACACGCGCCGTGGTTGTTGCGACAGAATCCGCTCGACCGTATGCTCGACCCATTCACGCATCTCTGCCGCCGGAATCGGTTCGTCCGTGTAGCTGCTGTTCCACCCTGTAATGTTGAAGGTGGGGTCATCCTCGAGCGTAGCTCCCTGGCCATAAGTCTCATTGAAGACTGTCTGCCACTGTGAGAC
>JACDCK010000296.1 GCA_013817595.1 Pyrinomonadaceae bacterium
GCAGGTCCAGGGCATGTCCGGCATTCCGGTGCGGAACCCTTCGTTGCCTTCGGAGAATTCGATCCTGCGGCTCGTATGCAAGGAAGATTGAAGGGTGACGCTCCCGTCGTGGCTTCGCATTCCGAAGCAAGATTCAGCAGGGAGGGAGCAGAGCCCGTCGGACAGTTGAGTGAACGCCTCAAGGAATTGCGCCATGCGTTTGTGCGCGCGGGAGTGACCTGCGAGATCACGCCGGATATCACCGGGGCGATGTGGGAGAAGTTCATCTTCATCGCGTCGATCAGCGGGGTGGGCGCGGTTACGCGACTGCGCGTTGGCGACCTCCGCGCGGGCGCGGAGTCGCGGGCTCAGCTGGTATCGGCTATTCGCGAGATGGTGGCAGTCGCGCGCGCTTACAAAACCGCGCTGCCTGGCGAGATCGTAGAGCGAACCTTGGGATACGTCGACAGCTTGCCCGGTGACGGGACCTCCTCGATGCAGCGCGACATCATGGACGGTTTGCCCTCCGAATTGGAGGCGCAGAACGGAGCAGTCGTTAGGCTAGGCCGCGCAGTCGGCATTCTCACGCCAACACATGAGGCAATTTACGCGGCGTTGCTTCCACTGGAAAACCGGGCTCGCGGGTTGTAGCCTCCGCTGTTTTCAGCGAACCGCCCTGGAGCAGTGCGCTTACCGCGCGAGGACGACGTCTTTTTTCGTCCAGGCGTGCGTGCCCTGGCAGTGCGGACAAGGGACCTTGTGCTCTTTGAGCTTTGTGTCGCCCCACGATTCTTCTTCAACGGTTTGCCCAGTCGGCGTCAGTTTCGCGGTGGAAGGGCATCTCACTAGGATTCGTTTAATCATGGGGTCGGGTTTGGTTGGTTGAGGTGAGGAAAAACGGTGGCTGAAGCGACTACGATGCGCCCGCCGACTTTAGCCGAGTCTGTAAACGATACGAGCTTTGTCGACATCGTAAGGGGACATCTGGAGCTTCACACGATCACCGGTGGTAAGGCGGATGAAGCGTTTGCGCATTTTGCCCGAGATATGGGCGAGAACGGTATGATCGTTAGAAAGCTGGACGCGGAACATGGTGCCAGCCAGGACGGAAGTGATTTTCCCTTCGAGTTCGATAGCTTTTTCGGAATTCATATTTTTTGCAAAGCCGGCGCTCGGTTTGAAAGAGCGCCGGCTCGCGGGATCAAAAGCGCCTATTTACCAGCGCGAACCAGCAGCCTGCGGCCGCTCTTCCCGAGGGCGCGCTTCGTTCACGGTGAGAGTGCGTCCCTGCACTTCCTTGCCGTTGAATGCGGTCAAAGCCGCGTTGGCTTCCGTCGAGTCATTCATGGTGACAAACGCAAAGCCGCGGGAGCGGCCTGTGGTGCGATCCATCATGAGGGCGACGTCGGAGACTTTGCCATGTTGTTCGAACATATCCTGGAGATCATTTTCTGTCGTCTCGAAGGAGAGATTACCTACATACAATTTCATTTATGATTTTTTGGAGCAAAAACCTGCCAGCTACAGAGCCGTTCCCGAGAGCCGGGTTTCAGAATCACCAATGAGGAACCTCAACTGACGACCTACCACGCAACGAACAGAACAAGACTTAATCCAATAGGCGGCACCTTCGCCTATGTTCAGCAGAATACAATTCTGAAATCCTGGCTTCGAAGAGATGGGTCGATGAAGGCGAAAGGAATCACTTCCAGAGGAAGCGCTAGGCTTTGCGAGACTTACTGGCCGTCGCTATCTCCGGGACGCGGTCAGCGATTACGATCCCCGAAGCCTCACGCAGGGTTTCTATGCCTCGCTGATTGAGCGCAAAATCTACACGCGCACCGATCAACACGGCGTTCATGTCGAACTGCATCCTGAAATTCGCGTTTGAAAGATTCCAGCCGTATATCAGAAGAGCTTTGAGACGCGGCAGGGCCAAATCACAGAGACCTCGCATCGCAGATATGGCAGGCGCAGACTACTGGAAGACTCCAAAGTTCAGCACCTTTATCGAATATCATTCCTCGATCATTCGAGCACCCAATCAACACCAGGCAAAGTCAGGATCTTGGGCAGCCACTTGGTCGTGGCCGGTGTGTCTTTCCACTTTTGATCCGGTTCGAGCCATCCGGCCGCGAGTCGCTCTTCGCTCTTTAACGGAGCGCTGCGATTCCGGCCGAGGAAGCTAGCACACCCAACCATCACGAAAGGACAGTATGAAACAGGCAAAGGTAATAATGCAGTTCGTCTGCGCGGCTGCGCTGGCCGCTTTCCTCCCAGCGTGCACCACCACCGGCGGCATGGCGTCGGCCTCACCTCAGACCGAGACCATGCTGACGCAGGCAGGTTTCACTACCCATGTCGCGACGACCGCGAAGCAGAAAGCGCACATCCAAAGCATGCCCAACGGCAAGCTGACGATGGTGAAAAAAAATGGGAAAAAGGTGTGGATCTACCCTGATGTCGCCCACAACCAGATTTACGTCGGCAACCAAGCGCAATATCAGGCCTTCCGTTCCGCTCGGGCGGCGCAGTCCCGCCAGGAAATGGATGACGATTCGCTGGTCGCGATTTATCCGTCTGAGATGGGAGTTCCGATTGAAGTTTACGAAGGTTGGGTGCCGTTTGACCAACTATAAGCGGGGAGCGCCGGAACTTCGGCGGATGAATCCGCTGCCAGCCCTTCCGCGAGTCGGCAAAGTGGCGCAGGCCGAGGCGTCTCTGCCTAACGAGTGCAACGGTTGACTGACGGGGGTTGAACTCCAGCTGCCTCTATCGACTATTGGTGGAGGCAGCGCAAAAGGCGAACAAACAAAAGCGGCGGTGTCGTTAGGCGAACGTGTGGCCTGAGGGCGACGGCGCACGAGAAATTGTGATCTCGTTGGCTCGCGGCCGCTGGGCGAGTTCGCACCAAAAGCAATGCAGCATTGCCGCGCGACGGTTTGGCTTGTGAGAGCGGGCTCGGAAGCGTTAACTCGTTTCGCGTAGCACCTGTGGCTTGCCGTATGGCTGCGGAAACTCAATCGGACCCGAAGCTGGAGATCGCCCACGTCCTGACGATCGACGTGGTCGAGTATTCCACTCTGCTCATCGTCGAGCAGCGCCA
>JACDCK010000297.1 GCA_013817595.1 Pyrinomonadaceae bacterium
GCGGCCGGATCCCTCAATCTGAACACTCGGCAACCTCCCGTTCTGCAGTCGGTGTTAGCCGGGACGATCTGGGACGAAACGACCCCGACCAATTACTACTCGAAAACCACCGGGGCCACTCCGCCAGCTCCTGACAGCGCTCAGACCATGGCGCCGCTTGTTGTCAGTGCGACTTCAACGACTCCGGCGCTTAATCGATCCGAACTCGTTTCGCGCGCAGGTCTGCCCACTCAAGTTCTTCCTGTGTATACTGGGACGACAGCTAATCAGACTGATCAGCTCGTTAAAGCACAACGGGAAGCTGTTCCGCGGGCGCTCTCTTCTGTTTCCCAAACGCGCGTTTGGAACGTAATGATCGATGTAGTAGCCCAATCAGGTCGCTACGCGCCTGGAGAAACTGACCTAACGAAGTTTATCGTTGAAGGCGAGCAGCACTACTGGGTCCATGTGGCGATCGATCGCCTAACTGGCGAGGTCATTGATCGGCAGATCGAGCCCGTGAACGAGTAGCGCGTTGAACGACCGCGCCTGTTCCGTGACGGTGCATTGCGGTTACAGCTTCATGTTCTGGTTCCACGCAGCGCGCACGGACGTCTCGTCTTGGGCGCTGAGATGACCGAGGCGGCGCCGCAAATTTGCTCTTTCGGCGGTCACGAGGCGATCAAGCCGCACCACTGACGGCTTGGCAAGTCCAGCCTGCTGCCAATCGGCAAGTTTAATATCGAGCAGCCCGGAGCGAACGACAGACGTGATGCGGCAGATGACAACGTCCTCCTGTAGATCAAAGAGAACCAGAACCGGACGTGGTTTGCTCGCGGTGCCGGAAGTGAAAGGAAATTGGCAGATGAAAATCTCTCCGAACACGATCAGCGATAGGTATCGTAGATTGCGTCTTCGGGAGAGTCGTCACGCATGAACTGCTCGTAAGCCGCCAAGCGCCACTTAGCGTCGTCACAATCCTCCGCAGTCAGGACAATGATACGAGCCTTGCCGGCTTTCGGAAGCTGTGCCGCAGCCTCTAAGGGGATCGCCAATACTGGCTCGGGCCCCAGCTCAGTAGTGAACTCTACCGCGCGCATGGACGAAACGTAATTCTCAGAGAACAGAGGGTCAACGGGTGGTTGTGAGGAGAAATCACCTTGTTCTCCGAACCTTTTTCTCCAGCCGCGAGGGTCAAGAGCTAGAGCTCTTTGCCAGTCTGGGATGGGCAGTTGTCATGGAACGGGCCAAGTTCCTCCTCCTGTTTCTGGTTCTCCCACGTGTTCTCACGTGAGCTTATACGGAGGAGTGCAGCCAAACAGTGATTCCCAACTGCGGCAAAATGAGCCGAATCCATCGCAGTATCAGAGTACGTTATTCGGAACAGACTCGAGCGCCTACACACCCAACGATATGTTTTCAGGGTGCGAAGGCCTGCCCTGCGGAGGCCGCTCGCAAGCATCTCCACGGGGTTAGCAACCGCCCCACTCATAGCCCGTAAGTATAGGTTCTGGTTTAAAAAACATTGGCCATAATTAGTCGAAAAGCTAGGCTTGGTTCCGGTAATTTTTTCCTCACCGAGCCGCTCTGCCCGATTTGCTATGGAACGTACGACCTCTGAATTGCTTTCGACCAACGCTGTCTCCAACGGTTGCAGGGCCGCAGTGCCTGGGACGGCAGGACAACGATCCTGGTCTGGGGCAGCCCCGAAGATGGAACCCCAAGAAGCGGGCACTCCAGGCACCAACCCGGCAATGGACGAAGCCGTGAGAGATGCATCACTTTCAGAAAACAGCGTTAGGTCGAGTGTCGCCCGAGAGAGACGTCCAAGCATCCCGGCCTTTAACCCCCATGTAGCCTCGGCACCAGCATCATCAGATCACAGGACCACGGCAGCGGGTGGACATCGCCAGCGGTCGGACAAAACACGCCATCTGCAAAGCGTCGCAGTTGTGGGGCTCCATGAAGATGGAGTAGAGCTGGCTCTTCAATTCGCCCGTTTGGGCATCAGCGTAGTCGGGATCGATGCAAGTTCCGCCAAGGTGAACACTATCCGCGGCGACCCCACCGTTACAACGGCTCTGCTCAGGAAGCGGTTCGCCGCGTCCACGGATTTCAGCCTCGTTCGAGACGTAGATTTGACCGTGCTCTGTATTCCTGCGGGTCAATCCGATGGAGAAATTGATCTAGCGCTACTCGGGACCGGTGCACGTCTAGCTCCTCAGATACAGAGAGGCAGCTTAATAGTCATTGAAGCAATTTCGCAAGAGCATCCTATTTGCGGCGAGTTGCGTTCGGTGCTCGAGCACGGCTCCCGGCTCGAAGAAGGTCGGGATTTCAAGCTCTCGTTCCTCGGGCCTTCAAACGGGAGCAGCAACCCGTCGGCACGGGCAGCGGAGATCGGGTTATCGTATCAGCTCAACGGCTTTGCTTCGGCTGCGGTAGTGAATTCCGAGCCGGAATTCACTTCGGGGAATCACAACGGGCGAGAATTGCCTGTGTCTGCGCCGGTCGGCCCCCGGCGGCGCATGGATAAAGATCTGGCCGAGCGGCTGGTAAACGTCGCTTTATTGTGCGACGTGGTCGTAATCGTCTGCACCTTGCTCTACGGCTTTTGGCTCCGATTTCATAGCGGCTTCCCTTTGTTTGGCACGCCGGCAAAAGTTGATCTGGGAAATTACACTGGCTACATGGTGTACGGAGCGCTGTCGCTCATTATTGTTCTTGGTTACTACGGAGTTTACGATTCGCGCACACTTCTGCGGGTTCGGAGAATCAACGCCAGAATGGTGAAAGCGGGCGCAGTCTGGTTCGTGGTTTTTCTCTCGGTGTCGTTAGTTTTTCAGTTCCGGCCGCCAATCTCGCGGATTTTCGTGCTGATCGCATCAGCAACAACCATGTGTGGGCTGATTGCATGGCGGACCTGCTTTCACATGTATCTGCGACGATCCTCCGTCATCCGTCGTCTACAGCAGCGGGTGCTTTTTATCGGCTGGAGCGACGAAGCGCGCCGTCTCGCGAGCACTTTCGCTAAAGACCGGTCCTCGGCCTACATAATCGCCGGCTGTCTCCCCTCGCCGGGCACTCCCAGGGCGCAGTTTCCCGA
>JACDCK010000298.1 GCA_013817595.1 Pyrinomonadaceae bacterium
GAACAGGCGGTGCACGATGCGGCCCGGAGAAGCCAACAGATTCTGGACCTACAATAAAGCGGGGGGCCGGACTCAGGGGCCGGGGGTCAGTAAAAACGTGGTCTTCCCTGCCCAAACTTCCCATCCGGGGCCCCCACGCGGGCAGCCCCCGTGGGATGATGGTTTCGCACCTCCTGCTGTCAGTTCGCCAACCGGCCCTCGGCCCCTGACCCCTGATGCTTCTGACCGGGTCGGTTATCTGATGGTACTACCTTACATTCTTCACCTCGCAGTATTCGTCGGCTACCCGCTCGCCTTCGCGTTCGTTCTAATCTTTCACCGTTGGAATATTTATACGCCGATGAAGTGGGTCGGATTGGGCAACATCAGGTTGTTGCTCTCTGATCCGCTTGTCTGGCGTGCGCTCGGCAACACGCTCTACTTCTTGTTAATCCATATTCCATTGCAGTTGGTCATTGCGCTCGGGCTGGCGCAGTTGCTCAATCAAAAGATTCGTGGGCGGGCCTTTTTCCGCGCCAGCTATTTCCTGCCCTTCGTTATTTCAGGCGTCGTCGTGACCATTCTCTGGCAGCAACTCTATGCCGTGGAGACGGGCATCATTAACGTGTTGCTCCAGTTCATCGGCTTACCGAAAATCGGTTGGTTGACGGATCGTCGCTTTGCGATGCCCGCCATCGCGATCATGGCGACGTGGAAGAACGTCGGCCTTTACATAGTGCTCTTTTTGGTTGGATTGCAGTCGATCCCATCGCACCTCTACGAAGCGGCTGAACTCGACGGCGCCAGCGGTTGGCAACAGTTTCGTTTGATCACCATTCCGATGCTCAATCCGACGATCATGCTGGTGCTCGTGCTATCGACCATCGGGGGCTTCTCGCTGTTCATAGAACCTTACGTGATGACCGGCGGCGGACCAGCCAATAGCACGCTCTCCGGCATTCTGTATCTTTACAAGCAGGCATTCTTCTTCAGCAAGATGGGTTACGCCACAACCATCGGCTTCTTCTGGGCCACGATTATCTTTATCGTCGTGCTCTTTCAGCGGCGCTTCGTAGAAACAGAGGCTATGTGATGAAGCGTTTTCTCTTATATGCCATTCTGATCTTTGGGGCAATTATCTTTCTCTACCCGTTTTTATGGATGTTGGCGGCAACGTTCAAGCCTGAGATGGAGATCGCCGGCTTCAGTATCATTCCACGTCAGTTCACGCTTGAGAGTTACCGTTTTGTCTTCCGCAAAATTCCGATCACGCGCGGTCTCGTCAATAGTCTGTTTGTCGCAATGATCGTAACGGCCTCGGTGATTGTCTTCGGCTCGATGGTCGGTTACGCGCTCTCGCGGCTAAGATTTCGCGGGCGCGAGATGATCTTCACTCTAGCACTCGTGACCATGATGATCCCGGCACAGGTCACGCTCATCCCACTTTACACGATGATGGTCAAGTTCGGCTGGGTCAACTCCTACTTGGCGCTGATTGTGCCCGCGATGATGAGCAGCTACGCGGCGTTGCTTTTTCGTCAGTTCTTCCGATCCATTCCGCAAGAGTTGATCGAGGCCGCCCGGCTCGACGGCTGCTCCGACTGGCATATCCTTTTTACCATCGTCTATCCACTCTCGAAGCCCGCCATCATGACCGTCGCCATCTTAACTTTTATGGGTGTCTGGAATGACGTGCTCTGGCCATTGATGGTCATTCGCGATCCACAACTGATGACGATGCCGCTGATGGTCACTCTTTTTGCAGTAGGCGGCCAGGCAGAAGCCCGTCTGGGCGTGCAATTGGCTGCGGCGATGCTGCTCGCTTTGCCGATCATCGGCGCTTACCTTTTTTTTCAGCGTCACCTGATTGAAAGCATTGCGAGTAGCGGCATGAAAGGTTGAGGTTCTGCGAACTTTCTTCAGCGCCAAAGGCGCGTAATGTAATAGCCTAATGTAATAGCCTGGGCTAACGGCCCAGGAAGGTGTATCTTACCAACACCAAAAGCGCTGAAGGCGCGAGATAAAGAGAAAGCGAGACTAAAGACATGCCTCAATCCTTGTCTTCCATCCTCATTCACCTCATTTTCAGTACAAAGTATAGAGAGCCAAACATCACCGCTGAGATAGAAAGGGAGTTGCACCCGTACATGGCTTCGATCTTCCGCAGTCTGAAGTCGCCGGCGCTCGCCATTGACGGAATGCCGGATCACATCCACGCTCTCTTTGCTCTAAGTCGAGTGAACTCCATCGCCGACCTGGTGGAAGAAGTTAAGACGGATAGTTCTAAGTGGATCAAGACCAAAGGCTCAGAGTTCAGAAACTTTCACTGGCAAAACGGCTACGGTGCCTTTTCGAGGCCAATCGGAGCTGGAAAATGTGAAGCGCTACATTCATTCCCAAAAGGAGCATCATCGCCGACTCACGTTTCAGGATGAGTACCGCAAGTTTCTGAACGATCATGGGATTAAGTATGATGAACGATACGTGTGGGATTGATGTATTACGCGCCTTCAGCGCTTAGGAGATATCTGTTGCATGCTCCTGGGCCGATGGCCCAGGCTATTACAGTCCGCGCCTTTGGCGCTGGAAATCAAACATCACGCTCCTGACGGAGCTCAAGGCAGCAACCACTTTTCAGACAGCGTCTAAGCGGGAGAGGACTCATTTTGATGCGTGCATTTCGCCAGGCAAATCTAGTTTTCATCTCCGTAGCTCTTATATTCGCCAGCGTGTGCGAGGCGTCTGCTGACCAAAGGACGATCGAACGGATTGAACTGATGCCTCGTAAGCCGTCGCCCTTCGTCATGAAAGACTGGAAGGATCTTGCCCAGGCTTATGATCGGTTTATTTTCGATTTCAACGCTAAGGGCGAATATTTGCCAGTTATATGGTGGGACATTAGCCGGCCCAACTTCGATCGTGTGACTTTCGGTCTTCCAAGTTATGTGGGCGATCCGAGGATCACCAGCACCGGGCATGAAGCGATCACTTGTATGGGAGCAGTCCTCGGCGCGACCATCGCCGGAATCGACAAAGCTCGTGGGCCGTATAACTGGGTCTTGATGGTTGAGCAATATTTCAATCGAAAGAATGGAGAGAACC
>JACDCK010000089.1 GCA_013817595.1 Pyrinomonadaceae bacterium
TCGTCTGTCCTATCATGAGCGCCTGGGATCTCCACCGGGCCTGGCCGGAAGCAGACCTCAAAATCATCCCCGATGCTGGCCATTCGGTTACCGAACCCGGCATCATCGGCGCTCTCGTGGATGCTACCGACACCTTTCGAAATACTAAATGAGTCGCGGTGCTTCTTTCCTGGCTGCTGTGGTTTCTTCAGACATGACGTTCCCTGCCTTCCATTGACGAAATTGTAGGTTCGTCCCTCCTGTGTGGGCGCCCCTTGGCATCCGACTCGGGGCGCCCACGGAGTGACGGCCCCTACATGAATTTGTTGTTCCAGAGTCGCATGTGTCGCGCAAAGCCGTCGATGAAATCGTACTGTCTGCGATGTGCTTCGTCGGCGATGACCACGATGTTGCGGCGTTCTGAGAGCACAGGATGGCGTTCACCTTTATCTTCAGGGAAAAACTTCTGGATAGTTGTGAAGACAACTCCTCCGGAAGCTACGCGAAGTTTTTCCCTCAGGTCTGTGCGGTTCTCGGCTTGGACCGGCGGCTGGTGCAGGATGTCTCAACAGCGGCGAAGGTGCCGAAGAGTTGATCGTCGAGATCGTTGGATCGTGATCACAACGACGGTCGGATTCTCCATCTCCGGATGTAGAATCACGCGCCCCGCGTAGAAGGCCATTGTCAGACTCTTTCCTGAGCCCTGCGTAAGCCAGACCACTCCGACGCGCCGATCACCGGGATTACCGCCAAGTCGGTGAGGCGCCGAACCATGGTCCTCGCGGGCTTTCGCCGCTCGAACGTTTCCTCTATGGCGACATTGACCCCGTGGAACTGGTGGTAGCCCGCTATCTTCTTGATGGGCTTGCCTGCGCCCTCGTCCTCGAAGACGATGAAGTAGCGCAGCAGATCCAGAAAGCGTCGCTTGTCGAAAACGCCTTCGAGGACGCCTGTAACGGCCAACGCTGCTGCTGCGTCTTCGCCTCCGGTAATCGTGCGCCAGGGTTTGAACCATTCACGGCCCGCGCCGAGCGGGCCGATGCGCGCCTGTACGCCGTCAGAGACAATTAGCGTTGCATTAGTAGCAAAAAGAAACGGGATCTGTGCCTGGTAGGTCTGAAGTTGGTGGAAAGCAGTCCAGATTGTCGCGTTCTCATCGGCTGAGTTCTTGAGTTCGATCACCGCCAGCGGCAAACCATTGACGACCAGCAGTACATCGGGCCGCCGCGTGTGCTGCCCCTCCGCGACTGTGAACTGGTTAACAGCAAGCCAGCCGTTGTTATCGGGCGTGTCGAAATCGATCACGCGCTCCTGCGCTCCGGCGATTGAGCCATCCGCGCGTGCGTACTCGACTGTGATTCCGTCCACCAGCATGCGATGCACTGCGCGGTTGCGGGCGATGAGCGACGGCGCATCGACTCGGGTGAGTTTACGGTATGCGTCTTCGAGTGCTTCGGGCGGTAATCGGGATAGATTGCACAAGCGCCTGCCGCAGGCGAACTTCGAGAATGACGTCGCGGTAGTTGGGATCCGTGCGCTCAGCGCCGGGGCTCACCGATTCCGATATCCGGGCCGTGCAGCACCGAATAGCCCAACTCGTCCAGCCAGGCAAACGCGGCGTCTTCGACGATGGATTCTGAAAAAGTTGGCAAGTTGGGATTGCTCTTAAATAAGCAAGTTATTGGTTTTCAACCAAAGTGCATAGTACATATCTTCACAGACGCAAAGCCACTCAACCTTGAATTCACAAATCAAACTCAGGAGATCGCCTTATGACAATTTACAGCCTCAGGGAGACTTGCTGCTCCAAGAAATTCGCAGGTCAGGAAGGGGGCAGGGCGGAGCGCGCCCCCGCTCAAGATTCCCAGCCATTCAACTTTCAACTTATTGAGAAAGGAAGAGGTTGAGTTAGTTAAGCTAATGTTGTGTAGCACCCTGTCCTGAGCGGGGGCGCGCTGCGCTTTGCCCCTTCCCAACCTGCAAATTTCCTAACCTGCAAACTCCCTTTATCCCTCAGCTTTTGTTCCCGATCATTCGCTCGGCGTCCTTCACGCGCCGCTCACCGGAGATGAGTTTGGGTAGCAGGGTGTCGCGCAAGCTGGCGAGGGTCCGGTTCTGGAAATACGCATCCGGAATTCGGTCGAGTATCTGGCGCGCAATTTCATCGAATGTGCTGCGCAATTCGGGAGGCGGAACGATCATTGGCATATCTTCCAGCGAACTGGTCCATACCGCGTATGGGATGGTGCTGCCTGTGGAATGCCGTGTGGCGAAGTCAATCGTGTCCGGCTGGTGAAGCAAGAACTTTGGCAAAGATTACTCCTAAGCAGGGGAAGTTAATGGACTCAAATAAACAAGTCGGCTGACACGTGAAAGTAGTTTGCCAGTGCTCTTGCCTGAGTCTTGCTGATACCGCGCTTACCGTTGAGCACTTCCGAGGCAATGCCCTTCGAGCCAAATACTTCCCATAGATGCGTCTGCTTCACTTCTCGTGCCTCCATCAGATGTTGTAGAACTTCCAAGGGCGATGCTTCTCTCGCATGGTAATATCTCTGCTCAAAATCCTCGATTAACCTAGCAAACAGTTTGAGAAGCTTCTCTTCCTCAGGTGACAGGTCTTCACCCTTGTCCATTAGCTTTTCTACGATCGCCAACATCCGTTCGTTTTCCTCCTCCGACTCAATGACTACTGGCATAGTTCGAGACAGGAGTCTCTTGTAACGTGTGGGATCAATTTTGCGAGCTGCTCTGCTCATTCTTTCCATTTTCCTAATTCGTACTCTTCATCCGTTAGTATTGCGACGATAAATACGGTCTGACTGCGATAAACAATTCGCGCGATGAACCTGTATTTATTGCCTCGTATGTTAAAGAAAACGGAGTAGCCGCGTAATCTCAGCGCGCATCTGCCCCATCTGACTCTGCCTCGTTGAAAAAAGACGCTTCTGTCTCTTCCTCGGTGGGAGGAAGGAACCGGTAGCCAAGTCATTGAAGACGTTTCAGAGCCCTGTCCATGACCTCGTCGCCGGCAAGAACCTCAAGCCCGCCGTTCAGGAAGGCGTCATGCCTCGCTCGGGGCCTCATCAAATCCACAATTGTTCGGCGTCAGCGTCAAAATGTCTAATTCTTCGAGTGGAGACGTGCGAGGGGTGCCCTTTTCCTTCAAGGAAAGTGCTCTTGCCTGCTTTATGGCTCCTCTAGAGAGGCACTCATGTAGGCGACTATAATCGGAGAGTGGTTCGAGGGCCACGGCCCGATTATTACCGGGAGAAGGAATCGGGACCGCTTAAAAAGCGTCCGAAAGGCTCAGAGTCGCCGGGAAGGTTTTTGACACTATCTTGCGCGCTCGCGTAATATCAGCCTCGGTATGAACGGCCGAGTTTTAGTCCTGAATGCATCTTTTGAGCCCATCAACGTGTGCACCGAACGGCGCGCCGTAGTGATGATCTTTAAGGGTGTAGCTCGCGTCGAGGAGCATAACGGTCACATGCTCCATTCGGCGAGGTTGGCGATCCACGCGCCTGCAGTCATCAGGTTGACAGAGTACATTCACATTCCTTTCGAGAGGCGATCACTTTCACGGAAGAACATCTTGCTGCGCGATCACTCAACCTGTCAGTACTGCGGCAGACAGTATCCCCCCTCGGAACTGACACTGGACCATGTGCTGCCGCGCTCACGTGGAGGGGAGTCGGCGTGGGACAATCTGGTTGCGTGCTGCAAACGCTGTAACCACCGCAAGGGAAACCGAACGCCTGAGGAATCAGGAATGCACTTGTTGCGCAGGCCGCGAGGTTTCTCTCTACACGTTAATCGGCAGATCATGCGCTACCTTGGTCGCGCCGACGAGACGTGGAGAAAATATCTTTTCTACGAATCCAACAACGGTGAGCAGCCGGCGTGAGGTAGCAGCCGTTTGCTCCACTGAAAAGAGGCACTGATGATTCAGACAATTCTGGCAATCGGCGGACTGGGAACTACGGAGCTCATCGCGATCGTCGTCGTAATCTTTCTTCTTTTTGGCGCTACCAGGCTTCCCCAGTTGGCAAAGGCCCTGGGCCAGAGCAAGCGCGCCTTTAAAGACGGTTTGGATGAAGGAGAAGAAGAAGCAAGAAAAGAAGCTCGCGAGAAATAGAGTTCCTCGCCAATCAGATCTCACGACTCGCTCGATCCTCACTGGTAATTCGCGTGTGCGGTCCACCGGTTTGATTAATGACTACGACCTTTGCGACCGGTTACCAGAGTGGCCTTTACCGAAAGTGTAAACTCGGCTTCGTGCCGGTCGTCATTTACGACGCCAGGGATAGCCTGCCGGACGCACTCCCGAGATTCTTCAGGGATGAATTCCAGCCAGCGATTCATCAGGAAATCAGAAATCAAAGGCGAGTTAAGAAATCGCTCTCCCGAGTCGAAATTGAACTCTTCGATGCGGGACCAGGATGCTACTTCGTCGAGTCCCTCGTGCTCGGCCAACTCCTCGAGCTCGGAGGCGGTCAGTAGTTCAGTGATGAGCCCTTCGACGTTTGATTCGTGGCCCCGCAGGCCGCAATTCTGGAGCACCTCCCAGTAGAGAGAGAAGAATTCACCGAAACTACCGGCAGTCGCAAGACTAAGCGCCACGGTCGCCCCAGGCTTCGCAACTCGCGCCATTTCGGCAAGCATCGCTGGTATCCGCGGTAGAGCCACCATTGAACCGTCGCCTATCACGAAGTCGAATTGGTTATCTTCCAATTCCATCTGGCCCACCTTGCCCTGGCGAAACTCTGCTGCATCTTTCACTGCCGTCGCTTTGGCGCGGGCCAATTCGAGATATTCCTCATTCTCCTCAATACAGAGGAATTTTAGCTCGGCTGCTCGCTCCTGGAGCGCAATCGCATGGCCGCCTGTTCCTGATCCCACATAGAGCGCGCGACCTTTGTTAGGAAGTTTGATGTGCTCGTCGACCAACTGGGCGAATCTCTCACCCCAGTCTGTTGCGACAAACAGGTCGTGCAGAAACGCAAGCTCTTTGTCAGTCTTCTGTGCACTCATTCTGGTTACAACTTAGGCGTTTCGCCTGACTGTCGTCTGCATTATTAGAACCCTACGTCTCCTCTTCGTAGTACTTGTGTCCGCGCAAACTTTCAGGCAGACATTGCATTTCTTCTTTGGCGCCAGGGTCACCGTGAACATACCGGTAGCCTTCGCCATAGCCGACATGCTTCATCAAAGGTGTAACCGCATTGCGCAGGTGCAGCGGTACCGGTTCACGGGCGGTTTGCACAGCGTCTGAAACTGCAGCATGATACGCGCGCTTTACCGCATTGGACTTCGGAGCATTCGCCAGGTAGATAGTCGCCTGCGACAGCGGGAACAAGCCCTCAGGTAGACCGATGAGTTGGACGATCTCCGCCGCCGCCGAAGCCTGCACCATCGCCTGCGGATCAGCGAGTCCAATGTCTTCAGAAGCCAGAATGCACAAACGGCGCGCAATGAACACCGGATCGGCGCCGCCCTCAATCAACCGCGCCAGCCAGTAAAGGGAGGCGTTAACGTCGGAGTTACGCAGCGATTTGATTAGGGCTGAAGCAAGATTGTAATGCTCTTCGCCGCCTTTGTCGTAAGCGTATTGTGCGCGTCCCAGCGCTTCAATCACAATTTGCTCTGTAATCCTGCGTACCCCGTTCTGGTCCGGTGGCGTAGATGCGACCGCGGCTTCGAGGGCGGCTAGCGCCACGCGGGCATCTCCGGCGGCCGAGTGGGCGATTCTCCGGATCAATTCATCTGAAAGTTCTGTCTCAAGGTGAGCCAGGCCGCGTTTAGGGTCCTGGAGTGCGCGCTGCAGGATTACAGCTACTTCCTCCTCTGCGAGTTGGTTGAGAACGAGAACGCGAGAGCGCGACAACAGGGCGCCCGTTACTTCGAAAGAAGGATTTTCAGTGGTGGCGCCAATCATGGTGACGGTGCCATTTTCCACTGCGTGTAGGAGCGCATCTTGCTGACTCTTATTGAAGCGGTGAATCTCGTCGATGAAAAGGATTGTTCGATTCCCAAACCTGCGTTCGTTCCGTGCGTCTGCAATAGCCTGTCGAAGATCTTTTACTCCGGAAAAAACTGCCGACAGGGCTATAAAACGGGCCTGGGCCTTCTGCGCAAGCAATCGTGCCAGCGTGGTCTTTCCAGTGCCGGGTGCTCCCCAGAGAATCAACGAGGGTAAATTTCCTGCCCCCTCGATTAACCTTCGCAGAATCCGACCCTCGCCAACGAGATGGCTCTGGCCTACAAATTCGTCGAGAGATTGTGGGCGCATTCGCTCCGCCAAAGGAGCGAAGTCTCCCTCCGCTGTCCCCTTGGGCTCCGGGACTAATTCACCGAAAAGATCTCCGCTGGCCGGACCGTTCATGGTTAACAATCCTTCTCTGCGGGTCGCGTAAGCCAATTGCGCTCAGCTGACCGCGGAGATCCTAGAAGACATCCGAATAGACGTTTCTGGTGAAGCTTAGCACAGATCCGGAAAGCTTCTTTGACCGGGATTCTACGAGGAAATCTTCGAGGGAACGCTCGCCAGTTTATCTTCGTATACCCAGTCGAGCGCGGGAGACCGGGCCATTATTAACAGAGCTTGAATAAGTAGGCCGGATTGGGAGAGTAGATATGAAACAAGCGCAGGATATCTTTAGAGTCGTCGGTGTAATACTTTTGGGATTGTTTGTTCTGGTGGTTGGCGTACCACTGATTTTGACGGCGGCGGGAATCACCTTGGGTATCTTGGGTTTTCTATTTGGGATGGCAGTGGCGCTAATCAAACTCGCTGTCGCAATCGCAATTGCATATCTGATCCTCGTTGGTATTCGCGCTCTGCTACGCTGAACCCTTTTCGGTAAGACTTTCCAACTATAAACCTCACGGACTCATCGCCTGGGAGGTTTTAAAACGGCCACGAACTCGGCCACAGGCAGTTTCTTGTCCAGTTCCTGAATCCTCGGCGATGATGTGTCAGCGACCAACATCACCGAAAGGCAAGAGGATGACCCCAGAAGCAAGACTCGACAGGTTAGAGCGAATCGCGAAGCTATTCGTCAAGGCGGGATTGCGCCCCCCGTCGCAACATGCGAGACATGGACGAAAAGCTGAATCTGCTGGTAAGTATGCGAAAGCGCTATTCCTCACACATTAAAGCGGAAAAGGACCACATCGCCTTCCTGCATTAGGTAGTCTTTGCCTTCCAGACGCGTTAGTCCTTTTTCCCGCGCGGCGACGTTGGAGCCGGCCCGCATGAGATCGGCATAGTCAACAACTTCAGCGCGGATGAAACCCCGTTCAATGTCCGAGTGAATCGCGCCTGCCGCCTGCTGCGCGCGAGTATTCTGTGGAATCGTCCAGGCCCGCACTTCCTTTTCTCCCGCAGTTAGAAACGACATCAAACCAAGCAGGTGATAAGCGTTCTTGATCAAGCGATCGACGCCGCTGGTGGCTACACCAACAGTCTTGAGATAATCGCGACTCTCTTCCGCCGGCAGGGCAACCAGCTCAGCTTCCAGTTGAGCGCAGATAACCAAACATTCAGCACCTTCTGCTTCGGCGATCTCACGCACGGTTCGTACACCGGTGTGCTCCTCCGGATTTGCCAGCGTTGCTTCGTCAACGTTCGCCGCATAAATTGTCGGTTTCATTGTCAGGAAGAAGAAGGTTCGAGCGACCGCGCCTTCTTCGTCGGTAAGCGAAACCGTTCGTGCCGACTTGCCCTGTTCGAGTACGGGCTGAATCTTGTCCAGGACGGCCAACTCCGCGCTGGCGGTCTTGTCGCCGCCCTTGACGTTCTTTTGCGC
Source organism: Pyrinomonadaceae bacterium (assembly GCA_013817595.1). Lineage (GTDB taxonomy): Bacteria > Acidobacteriota > Blastocatellia > Pyrinomonadales > Pyrinomonadaceae > PSRF01. Next base: position 7,788 of record JACDCK010000089.1, read on the forward strand.
TTTATCGCGGCGGCGCTCGGCGGTGGCGAGATCCGCGAGTGCGAGTTCTATTTGAATCGTCTCAATGTCACGTTGCGGGTCGATGGAACCTTCGACGTGAATGACGCCTTCGTCTGCAAAGCAACGCACTACCTGGACCACCGTATCAGTTTCCCGTATGTTTGCGAGAAACTGATTGCCCAGTCCCTCGCCCTTCGAGGCTCCCCGGACCAGCCCGGCGATATCCAGGAATTCAACCGTGGCCGGTACGATGACGGAGGTCTTCACCAACTTCGCCAGCGGCTCCAGTCGTTCATCAGGAACAGGCACAACGCCAACGTTAGGTTCGATGGTAGCGAATGGATAGTTTGCCGCCAGCGCAGCTGTCTGTGCGGTCAGTGCATTGAAAAGCGTAGATTTACCTACGTTGGGCAAGCCAACGATACCTGCTCGGAGCATCAGTTATCCTTTCTTGGGTGAAACTTAACGATAACATGCAGCGACGCAATCAGGTAAGCGGGAGGAATCGGTTGGTACTGGTTCAGTCTCGCCATAAGGCAGCTTTGCGATCGTCGCTACGGCTTCGCCGCCCGATGTGAGGAAGCGGCTAAGCGCTTCCGTCAAGTCCTGCGCAAACGAATGCACCAGCGGGTGCCCGTCTCCGCGTCTTTGCGTCTCATCGACTCACCGAATGATTGCAATACAATCAGCGTGAAGGCGAGATCAAGCGGCTTTACGCGGGTGGGCCAGACGCGGGCGGACTGCTAGGGAAGTATGATATTAAGTATGCGGTCCTCGGTCCGCATGAACGTAACGTGGCCAACGTAAACGATCAATTGTTTACGCACTTTACCAAGGTAGGAGAAGCAGGTGGGTACTGCCTCTAGAAAATCGCACAACCGTAAGAAGAATCGTCGATCCGAAGTCGGGCCGCCGAAGATAACACCGCCGGACGTTTCCAGGCCGCCTCAGACGCGCGACCTTTCAGATCGGACCTGGCTCATTTGCAGTCTCTTCATCATGGCTGTCGGAGCAATTCTCCGTTTATACAATCTCAGTCTCGTGCCCTTTCATCACGACGAAGGAGTAAATGGAAACTTCCTCGTCCGGCTTGTGCGTGAAGGCTTCTACCATTACGATCCCGCGAACTATCACGGTCCAACCCTCTATTACTTTTCCGCCATAATCCCCTGGATCTTGAGATTTCTTTTTGGTCAATCAGCTCAAAACACCTACGGACTTAACACCGTGACTGTGAGGGTTGTGCCCGCACTGTTTGGGCTGGGGACCATCTGGCTCGTGCTCCTCCTGCGAAAGCGAATCGGCACGGTCGGCACGCTCTGCGCTGCCGCGTTACTGGCTGTTTCGCCCGGAGCTGTTTACCTCTCGCGCTACTTTATTCACGAAACGCTGTTCGTCTTCTTCACGCTCGGAGTTGTTGTGGCTGGTTTGAAGTACTACCAAGTCGGCAACCCGGTATACCTGGTGCTGGCATCGGTGTCGGCAGCGCTTCTTTTCGCAACCAAAGAGACAGCCTTCATTTCGGCCGCAGTATTGGCAATTGCTCTAACGACGACACATCTTTACCCTTGGTTAAGGAACAGTTACTTTCGTGAGAATCAGAGAGACCGGAAACAGCGGAAGTTAGAACGCGGGGAAAAAACCAGCCCGCGAACAGGTGCGTTGGAAAGAATGGGCGGGGCAGAGAAATTAGCTTTTTTGGGCCTGATCGCGATTATTGTATTCGTCGGAGTGAACGTTTTTTTCTACTCGTCCTTTTTCACCAACTACCCAAAGGGCATGTACGATGCCGTGAAGACTTTCGAGTTCTGGACCAAGACAGGAAAGCAAGCGCACGTCCAGCCAATCACGACTTACGTCTGGTGGTTGTCGCGACAGGAGCCGCCGCTTATATTTCTGGGAACCATTGGAGCAGCGCTGATAGTTTGGAAACCTCGCAACGCCTTCGCGTTATTTTCAGCTTTGTGGGCGTTCGGGTTACTGGCTGCGTATTCGCTCATTGGCTACAAAACGCCGTGGCTCGGTCTAAATTTTGCAGTTCCGCTGGCGCTGATCAGCGGCTACGCACTACAAGTCCTTTATGATTGGGGGTTGGGCGAGATTCGTCTGAGCATTGGTATTATGCTCCTGGCAGTGGCGATCAGCGGATATAAGGCAGTCGATCTAAACTTTTTCAACTATGACCACGATGCTCAGTCGTACGTCTACGTTTATGCGCACACGCGTAGAGAGATGTTGGCGCTGGTCGATGAGATTGAAAAAGTCGCCGAACGCTCAAAGCGGGGCCCTAAGACTGGGATCACTATCGTGTCACCGGACTATTGGCCTCTGCCC
>JACDCK010000090.1 GCA_013817595.1 Pyrinomonadaceae bacterium
CCTCCGGCGCGGCCAACGCGCAGGCGCTGTTGCCCGGGTGGGGGAATGTGACTCCGTTTGTGCTGCGCAGCGGCTCGCAGTTCCGGCCCGACGCCCCGCCGGCACTCGACAGCGAGCAGTACGCGAAGGACTACAACGAGGTCAAAAGCATCGGGGCGTCGAACAGCCCCGTGCGGACGAGCGAACAGACGCACATCGCGCAGTTCTGGCTGGCATCCCCGACGGCGATCTGGAACCCCGTCTTGAGGCAGGTCATGGCGACGCGGAGCCTCGACCTTTCGGCGACGGCCCGCGCCTTCGCGCTCTTCTATCTGGCCACCTCGGACGCGAGCGTCGCGTGCTGGGAGGCGAAGTATTACTACAACTTCTGGCGGCCACAGGCTGCCATCAGGAGCGGACACCTCGACGGCAACGACTTGACGGAAAGGGATGAAACCTGGGTGCCGCTTCACCCGACGCCCCGACACCCTGAGTACCTGTCCGCGCACACGACCAACAGCGGCTCCATGGGCGCGATCCTCGCGTTGCTGTTCGGGGACAATCCGGGCGTGCCTATCGTGGTCACACTTTCAGGCATTACGCGCCAGTGGAGCACGTTCGGCGAAGGCATCGAAGAGGTTATAGATGCGCGGGTCTATTCGGGGATTCACTTCCGCACGGCCGACGAGGCGGGCGCAAGAGTGGGCCGCCAGGTCGCACACTTCGTCTCGACGCACGCGCTGCGGCCCTGTCCGCAGGGCAGGTCTCGATGCTCCTAACTCAGCCCGTGCTTACCGGCAAATGACGGCGGGGCTAACCCGCCGTCGCATTGCCGCCGCCGAAGTGCTTTAACCGAGCTGAAACGTTTTTCCCGATTGTCTTATCCATAGGTGAGCGACCTTGCAGCCAAAGCTTTTCGAGGAGGAATGAAATGAGAACGAATCACTCTGGGATGACATCGCGGCGGTCGGCATCGGAGCGGTCGCGGCGGAGTAACGGGTCAGTACCGGGAGCAGTTCTATGAAAGGGCTGTCAAGAAAAAACTTCTCCCAGGCCGGCCGCCGGTCAATGATTGGTTCTCTGCAGCTAGCCACTCAAGGTTGCCGGAGCGGCTCCACTACCGTGGCCACTCTTGTCTCGGAGTCGGCTCAACGGAACAAAGATTGCTCAACAATCATACCCGGGCAGCCAGTTCACTCAACACTCCTGAAGCCGCTCACACTAATCATCACGCCTCTTATTGACCGTCTTTTTCTTGCCTTTGCTTGAGCCCGATTTGAATAGTCGTTGTCGTGGTCAGTTTTTCGAAACTGCCAACCATGGTTCTATTCGCGACTCCAGCCTCGGCGGCTGGGCCTATGACTATTTCTGGTTATGCGTGGGGGCATATAGTAGCGACTGGTCCTCGGCTAATTAGTCTGCGGCCGGGACATCCGCTCCCTTGATACTCACCCACGACCCCTGCATCTGGCGCACAAAGCCTTTAACGGTGCAGCAAGCGGCGCGCGTCAGCAATCAGCACTCACTTCCTGAGTCTCTGTAGTTGCTTGCTTTAAGCCGCTGGCTGCTTCATCTGATTCATCCTCTCTGGCGCAAACTGCTCGCCCCGTTTCCAAATAGCTAAAGTAGTGGCAGCCAACTGCCGGGCGATCGTCAGCCGCGCCAAACTGGGATCCATCCCTTGCCTCACCCGTGTGTCGTAGGCCGCTTTGAAAGGTCCGCTGTGGCAAGCGCTGGTGGCCGCATGCGGGGCGACTCTGCAGCAGCCGCACACACCGATTCCAGCGCAGGATTGATTCGTCGTTGTTTGGCGGCCGAATCTTCTCTGCCGCATCAAAGAGTCCCATTGCCTCTTCGAAGATTGGGTAGACGGTGTGCGGCGGCCGGCCGGCGCAAAGTTGGGCCTTTGCTTTACGCTCCTGGAGAATACCGAGGTGATAGACGCGCTCGTACTCGCTGGTCAGACCGCGAAACAGTCGCTCGGCTTCCAAATACCGATCAGACACCTCACCGGTAAACTGGTCCGTGATTGCCAGACCCAGGAGACGCAACGCTGTTTGATGGTCCGCTTGCTCGCTGAGTATGTCTCGGCAGATCGATTCGGCCTCGCCCGGCTCGTTCAAATAACGATAGACTTCCGCCTTGGGGATCGCTTCAGCGATGCCGGCTCTCGAGATTGGCTTAAGCTTTAGTTCCATGTCACCTCCAAAAGAAAGGAGGCAGGAGCAGACGCAGGAGGCAGTAAGAAAACTGCATCGCGTTATCCCTAGTATTTCGGTCTCGCGTCTCCCGCATTCTGCCTCCCTGCCGTCTACTCCTGCCGTCTGCCTTACTTCCGTTTCTTCCCTTTCAGTTTGCGCAAAAACCATCGCACCGGATCGTAGTAATCATCGACCACGCGCTCTTTCAACGGAATGATCGCGTTGTCCGTGATCTGAATGTCTTCTGGGCACACTTCAGTGCAACACTTCGTGATATTGCAGAGACCGATGCCAAGCGCATCCTTTAATAAGTCAGTTCGAGACAAACCGTCCAAAGGATGCATCTCCAGTCCGGCAATGCGCACAAAGAAGCGCGGGCCGCCAAATTGTTCGCCTTTGTCGTGATCGCGCAAAACGTGGCAGACATTCTGGCAAAGAAAACACTCAATGCACTTGCGAAACTCTTGTACACGATCAACGTCGCGTTGATCCATCTTCCACTCAACATCCGCGCGCGGCGTGAACGGAGGAATCATGCGGTTTACTCTGTAGTTCCAGGATACGTCGGTTACCAAATCTCTAATGACCGGAAAACTCTTCATCGGCTGGACAGTAATGGGTTCATTGAGCGGCAAAGCATCCATTCGAGTCTTGCAGGTCAGTCGGGGACGCCCATTAACCTCTGCGGAGCACGAACCACACTTTCCGGCTTTGCAATTCCAGCGGACCGCGAGGTCGGGAGCTTGATGGGCCTGGATGTAATGAAGTGCGTCAAGCACAACCATTCCCGTGGCGATGGGAACGTTGTATTCAACTAACTTTCCACCACCTCGGTCGCCGCGAAAGATTTTGAATGTCGCGTCTGGCATAACAGTCAATCCTAGGGGGATCACTCAAATGACGTTTCTGATCAGAAACCTTATGGAGTGCGCCGGCAGAGCGAAGCGGTCCGAGGTCCCCAGCGGGGCAGCTCCGCTGGGGTGGAAGACGACGGCGCTTTGGATTCGCTTCTCGCTCAATACATCCAAAGCGGTGTCGCGCTGCGCTTGCCACCGCACTCCACATTTCGCTCCTGACGGAGCTGATTGTTGCTTGGGGTTTGGTGCTATAAACATTCAGCTCCTACGGAGCAACAGGCAGCTAGTTTACTATCGCGACATGTTGGTTAGACTAAATACTGCTCCGCGTCTCCGTGGTGATTTAGCTTTTCTCCTCGGCTAAAATCTGTCGCAGTTCATCAGGCGTTTCGGTGATGTGCAACTGCTTTAATTTCATCTCATCGCCCTCTCTCAAGATAACATTGTTCTGCCTGCTCCAGTCTTCGTCGTAGCTCGGGTAATCAATCCTGCTATGTGCACCGCGGCTTTCCTTGCGCGCCAAAGCGCTCCGCGCCACTGCTTCCGAAACGGTCAGCATTGCTTTCAGATCACGTGCGAGGTGCCAGCCTGGATTAAATAGTCGCGACCCTTCAACACGCACCCTGTCTGCTCGTGCTTTCAACGAATCGAGTTCGCTCAACCCTTTCGTAAGATCATCCTCATTGCGAAAGATGCCGACGTAGTTCTGCATGGCTTCCTGCAAATCCCGGTGGATATTGTAAGGACTTTCGCCGGCCGGTCGCTCAAAAGGCTCAAGCATCTCGCGCGTTGCTTCCAATACCTCTTCTCCATCTATCGTCACCGGGCCGCTCTGCTTTGCATGTTCCGCAGCGCCCAACCCGGCGCGCCTCCCAAAAACCAACAGATCGGAAAGCGAATTACCGCCCAAACGATTTGCGCCATGGAGGCCCGCCGCAGCTTCGCCGACCGCAAACAGTCCCGACACGGTTGCTTGAGCGGTCTCGGCTTCTACGCGGATGCCGCCCATCATGTAGTGACACGTAGGACCAACTTCCATCGGTCCTTGCGTAATGTCCACATCCGCCAGTTCGCGAAACTGGTGATACATGCTGGGCAGTTTTCGCTTCACATACTCAGCTGGCTTATGCGAAATGTCGAGATAGGCGCCACCATGCTCAGTACCGCGTCCCTCGCGCACTTCCGTATAGATTGCCCGGGCGACGACGTCACGGGTTGAGAGATCCATCTTCTCCGGGTCGTAGCGTTCCATGAACCGTTCGCCCTCGCTATTGCGCAGCACACCGCCTTCCCCGCGAACTGCCTCAGTCACCAGGATGCCTTGCACACCCGGCGGCCAAACCATTCCGGTGGGATGAAACTGCACAAATTCCATATCCATCAATTCAGCGCCGGCTTCGTAGGCCAGTGCCATACCGTCGCCGGTGTACTCCCACGAGTTTGAAGTGATGCGCCAGGCTTTTCCGATACCGCCGGTGGCTATAACGATCGATTTGGCTTTAAAGACTACAAAACGGCCGGTCTCCCGCCAGTAACCGAATGCGCCGGAAACGCGCTCACCATCTTTGAGTAACCTAGTGATGGCACATTCCATGTAGACGTCGATGCCGAGATTGACGCCTCTGTCTTGCAACGTCCTGATCATCTCCAGCCCCGTTCGATCACCTACGTGACACAGACGTTTGAAGGTATGGCCTCCAAATGCTCGCTGGAGGATGTCTCCAGAGCTGGTGCGATCGAACAATGCGCCCCATTGCTCCAACTCGCGAACTCGCTCCGGAGCTTCCTGCGCATGTATCTGGGCCATGCGCCAGTTGTTAAGAAACTTCCCACCGCGCATCGTGTCGCGAAAATGGGTGCGCCAGTCGTCCGCCTCGTCAACATTAGCCATGGCCGCCGCGATCCCGCCTTCAGCCATAACGGTGTGCGCTTTGCCAAGCAGTGACTTGCAAACGACGGCCACTGTGGCGCCCTGGCCCAGTGCCTCAATCGCAGCGCGCAGGCCGGCTCCACCAGCCCCGATAATCAACACATCATGTTCGTGAGTCTCGAACTTTTCGTTCACAGCAATCTCAAGTCCTGAATCGCGCCGCTGGCAACTAACCTGATGTACAGGTCGCTCAGACCTACAGAGAACAAGCTCGTCCAAGCAAACAGCATGTGGTGCTCATTGAGAAAACTGGTGCCTTGCCAGGCCGAATGTCGCGCCCGGCCAAACGAGACGCAGGAAAAACAGTCGACCTTGCCGCCGACGATGTGTCTCAACGAATGACAGGAGAAGGTATAGAGCGAAAGCAGAATTATGTTGGCAAGCAAGACCAGCGAGCCGAGACCGACGCCAAAGCGTCCGTTGAACCAGAAAGCGCGGATCGCGTCGTACCATAGAATAATCAGGAAGATGAGCGCAACGTAGAGAAAATAACGGTGGAGGTTTTGCAGTATGAAAGGAAATGCAGTCTCGCCGCGATACTTGTGCGACCGAGTTTCACCAACTGCGCAGGCGGGCGGATCAAGAAAAAACGCGCGGTAGTAAGCCTTGCGATAGTAGTAGCAGGTAGCGCGGAAGCCCAGCGGCGCCCACAGGATTAACAGCGCGGGAGACACGGGCCACCAGGTGATTTTAATAAGGGGAGAATAAAACGGGGAGAGGTAAGGACCCCATTCGTAAAACTCATTTTCGAAGGCTCGCCAGGTAGCGTAGACACTGAACGCACCGAGCACCACGACGACTGGGACTAATTCGATCCACCACGCATCGCGCCGACTGGTTTGACCGAAACGACTACGCGCCACTGCGATTCTTGATTCAGCCATAAGGATGCAGGCGAATGACGCCACACGAATCGAAGCCGACTCCCAGAGGAACGGACCTATTGGGTACTGGTTCAGTAATAGGCGGCAATGTCACGCAAGCACAGAACCGAGGAGCGGTAGAGGCTGTGTGAAAACCCAAAAGGGCCTACGGTAATTTGCAGGTAAGGAAGGGTGGCTTGCCCTCGCCCGAGCGCCGACGGCGCGACTGGTTACTTCAGCTTTCAACTTACGGCCCCACCGCTCAGGTTGGAGTTTTCATTAGAAAACACTTTCCTTATCTATTTATATGCCCCTTGAGTCATTACCAAGCCAGTCTCGCCGTTGGCGCTCAAGCGGGGCAAGCCACCCTTCCCAACCTGCAAGTTAGCGGGGCTTGAACAATACCTCCGCGCTGAAGACCACTACACCCGCGCTGGTTAGACAACTCCCTGATATAAACTCTCTGGACAATTAAACCATGGTGAGGCACGAAACTAAAACACGGATCCCCTCTCCTCTCCCCGCATCGCCCGCCGGACCAGCGGAATCGGTGGGCCACCGTATTTCAGAAACTCGTCATGGAACTTCTGCCAGGCCTGCTTTCCGCCACGCTCAGCCGTCCAGTCTTCCCGCAATTTCTTGATCATCAACTTCCCCATGGTGTAGTTGAGATAAGCCGGATCGAAAGTGCCGCGCGCCGCTTGTTGCCGCGCAGTTCCCGCATCCTGAAATCCCTGCTCGCGAAACATTTGTTCAGATTCCTGAACTGTCATCGTGCCAGTGTGCATGCCAATGGCCGAGAGGAAGCGTACGTTGCGCAGCATCGCGTTCAGGAGTTGTCCGATATGCGTTTCCGGGTCGCCGTTTCCGAGACCCGCTTCCCACATCATTTCTTCAGTGTAATGAGCCCAGCCTTCGGCAAATGCATAACCAACAAACACCTGGCCAAACTTCGACTGGGCGCGGTTCGCATGGAGGAACTGAAGGAAGTGCCCGGGCCAGACTTCGTGAACGGACGTGAAAAGCAGGTTTGCCTGGCCGGGGAGATAAGCGTCCTTTTCCTGCGGCGACCAGGTGGGATCGGGCGGCGCAATGTAGTAGGTGGAAGGAAGATTCTTCTCGTATGGTCCGGGGATATTGATGTAGGCAAAGTTCCAACGCCGATAAGCAGGTGCTTCGGCAACCAAGGCCTCTTCAGTGCCTGGAATAGTGACTATGTTCTTTTCAGCCAGGAAGGCTTTTAGATCAGTTAGCTGTTTGCGGGCCATTTCTACCGACCCACCAGTGGGCTTGTGGGCCTCTTCCTTGGCCACACACTCAGCAAGTGTTTGTCCAGGCGCATAGGAGGCGCAAGCCTCGCGCAATGCGGCCTGGTTTCGTTCCAGGTCGCGGCGACCGACGCCCTCCAGCTCGTCCAACCTGACTTCGACGCCCTCGGTCTCTCGCAACATTTCGCTAAACTTCCCGGCGCCAATAGCGAAGTTGTCAGTTGCCGTTGCCTGTTGCGACTGAAACCACGCGTCCAGTTCCCTCATCGCCTTGATGGCGGCAGCGTTGGCCTCGCTAAAGTCTTTTTGTAGCTGTTCGTCTTTGACCGAAGCAAAAACTGCAGGCACGTCCTTTTCATAAAAAGAGACGAGACCGCCGAATGTAGTCTTACCTATTTGCACGTAGGTTTTCGGCAGAGGCGTGCGCAGGTTTTTGCGAATCTGTGCGAGTGCGGCAGGAATCGCCTTTGCGTAACTGGTATAGGAACGCAGGCGCTGATCGAGTGGTGCGTACGGCCGGGAGACGTAAACGTCCGGATCGATCGCGTCGGAATAAAACTGCGGATTCCGATACGGCCACTCCGCTGATTCCAGCCAGAAGAGATCGGCGTCGATGACGGACATCACGTAGTTTCGCTCGAATTCTTGACGTTTCTCAAGCCCCGAATCCTCGAACTTGCTGACCCGGGCCTTCTCCGCGCGCAAACGCTGAATTTCTTTCTTGATTCCTGCGCTGCTCCAATCGGGTAGTTTGCCGTCAAACTCATGACGACCGGAGCGCGCGGCAAAGTCGGGATGCGCAGCAAAATACGCGTCGAGGAATTGATTGATGTAGGCATCCCAGGATATTTCATCGCCTGACGACTTCGATCGAGTCTCTGAGTCTCTGGTCGTCATATGGCAGTTTGCCACGGCCAGCAGTATGAGAAGGGTAATTACAAAATGGAGTCTTACCGATGTCCTCAGGATCATGGTTGGCGGTCACCTTCCCGGAAGCATTTGAAGATGCCGAGTGTATGGGAGATTGCAGAGGCAGGCAAGGGTGCGAAACAAGAGCGAAGCCACCGGGAACGCCGGTGTCTCGCTGCTGCTGACCCAGCGTCTCGCTGCTGCTGGGACCGCAGGCGGGACGCCTGCGGTCCCGGCAAACGGTGATCATTTTTTCTTACTTTCCTTGTGAGCACGGAACCAAGCGCTGCTGTAGGGCCAATCACTCGGTTTTCGGCACAAGCGCGCCTTTACCGGATTATTCTCAATATAGGCAACTAGTCTCTTTGTTTTTCTTCTTCATAGGCTTGTGAGGTTGAAAGGACGTGTTTTAATAGGAGCGCCGACGCGGATGCTGAGACCAAGCGTCCCGCTGCTGCTGGAACCGCAGGCGTCCTGCCTGAAATGAGCGCTGAGCGCGAACCACGGTCACTCGCCTGCGGCTCGTCTGCAGGCGGGACGCCTGCGGTCCCAGGGAATTACTTAATCTTAGCAACGATCGCGGCAAGTCTCGATCGGGCTTGCGCCGCTTCGGGACTGCGTGGATAACGCCGGATGACTTCTCGCCAACTCCCGCCTTCGTAATGAAACTTCCGCTGGTCGCGATCAAAGGCAAACCTGACTCCCTGCCGGTTGTAGCGATCGAGCCCACCATAGTTCAAGGCGTAACTAAAGACGGGCGCTTCATTGGCCTGCATTTCCTCTGCGTTAAGTCTTCGTGACGCGTCATGCGAAAGCCTAACGGCGGCCTGTTCGGCTGCGTCTCCAAAAAGCAGAAGCACACGGGGGCGCAAAGGGGAGTGCGGAAATACATCGAGAAAGATCCGCGCGCGCGCCACGCGGTCGAACTCCGCAGAAGCATTTATGAGCCGCAGCAAGCGCTCGTCATCACCTGCCCGGCGCGGGAAGATAAGGGCCTCCTTTTGCAGCCAGCCGCGTGTGCGTCTGCTGACCTTAACGGAATAAAAAAGTACTCCGTCACGACTGCGATTCTGACCGGTAATGCTGACAGCTCGGCCGCGGCCGATTCGACGGAGCAATTTGCCGGAGAGATCCGGCGAGTCGCGCAGTACTGAGAGCCTTTCGTCAACCACAATACCAATGCGCCGCCCGGAAACTCGTCCCTGAGCATTAGCCGAGGTACAGAGAACGGCTACGAGACCAACTATGATTAGAATGATCCAGGAAACTCTAGGATGTGAGGAACAGGTGTTCATGATTTTGCCTCCTTAGCAAGGTGAGGTTTACTAGAAGACTTCGGGGGCACTGCAGAGAGCACCACCAGCGCGTTTGGCACCCCAGCCGAGATGCTCGGCCGGGGACCCCGCCCTGCCGCGCGGGGAACCGCCACTACCGAGATACGCGCCGGCGAGTTGCGGATAAAGCAGTGAGTTTCATTCGTGCTTCCGCAGCGAGAATGCGTTGAGTCAAACCCGCGTGATGAAAATGGCAAATTGCTACGGCGAGAGCGTCGGCAGCGTCTTGCGGCTCTGGGGCACTCTTTAGTGAGAGCAGAACGCGAACCATCTCCTGAACTTGGTGCTTTTCCGCGTTGCCGTAACCCACCACCGTCTGTTTGACGAGACGCGGCGAGTATTGGTAAGTTTCCAACTTAGCTCGTTCGGCTACCAACATCGCCACGCCACGGACTTGGCCGAGCTTCATAGTGACCTTCACATTTGCGGCCAGAAATCCGTCTTCAATGGCGCAAGCCTCAGGGCGGTGACGCGCAATTATCTCTTCGAGTCCATTAGAGATTTGCAACAGGCGGGTGGGAAACTTCTTGCGCTGCGAAGATCGGATCGCGCCGTATTCGAGCAGACGGTAATGCCGGCCGTCCCCTTCGATGACGCCCCAACCGGTCGTATCACTGCCTGGATCGATTCCTAAAACGCGCATCTTTAGCAAAAGGAACCAACGTTTGGAGTGCGAGCATGAGCTCGCCGTGCGCCAACCCAACCTGAAGGTTGAATTCTGAGCTTTGGTCGAACGGTCGGCAGTATACTACAAGGT
>JACDCK010000299.1 GCA_013817595.1 Pyrinomonadaceae bacterium
TTTGAAGCGACTCACGCCATCTTGGAAAAGCTGCTGGGCGAACAACCCGATAATGCGTCTGCCTGGAGTTTGCTAGGCCGGGTGGAGGCGGCGCTCGGGCGAAAGGAGGAAGCTGTCAAGGCCGGGCTCCGCGGCTGCGAGCTCCTGCCATTATCGAGGGAGCCAACATCTGGTCTCAGGCCCCTCCTGGACCTCGCAAGAACTTATGCGGCGCTGGGCGAAAAAGATCTCGCCCTCCAACAGCTGGCCACCTCCGCAGGACAAATGATGGGTGTGACTTATGGCCAGTTGAACCTCGGACCGGAGTGGGACTCGCTCCGCGGCGATCCGCGCTTCGAGAAAATCGTCCAGTCGCTCGCGCCGAAAGGGAATGCCGCGAGTTCAAAGAAGTGAACTTCAAGAGTTTCTTCGCCGAGCTGAAGCGGCGCAACGTTTACAAGGTCGCGATCTGCATCAGCGCACGCAGTTTCTAGCTGGTCGCGCGACGCTTAGACAGCGAAATCACCACGTCCCACTCAGGCGCTCAGCCCCGTTGGGTTATGAATCCGACCCGACGCGACAACCCGCCCGCTATCGAATGATAACAAACGGTGTTGTCTGCGTTTTCGCGCGATGCCGCGCCGCGTTTTCAATCCTTAGTCAGCAGCGTCCCGGAGCCGGCGATGCACTCCCATTTTCCATTACGCTGCATCCAAGTATCGACCCACCCATAGGAACGATTGAACTCTTTCCCATCCTTGTCCTTGCCTTTTTCCGTCGATTTCCCACAGACTGTCGCCACATCCGGCCCGTAGACATTCACTTCCATGCTATCGTTAACCGACGAGGTGTAGGTGTCGGTTTCAGCCTTTATCTTCTCCAGCCTTTGGGCCTTGTTCTGCACTTCTCCTTTGGAACTGACTCCGGAATAATCCGCAGCCAGCAAGCCTCCGATAACGGCCGCTCCATGATCCTTGTCCATCTGCGCTTTGGCCCAGTCGTCTTCCATTTGCTTGAGCTTTGCCTTCACCGCGCTGCTATCCGCTTGCGCGCGCGCCACGGGCACAGCCGCGAAAGCCAGGAGGGTGGTGATTGCCAGAATAGGGGTGAGTGATTTCATGATGACTTCTCTTTCTCAGTTGAATTGAAGCCAGCGTGTTCGCCAAGACCAAAGTGGTCAAGGCCTTTCCAAAACGATTTGGAGCCGACTGCTCAGTTTGGATCTAAGGCAAAGAATTCTTCTCGCGGCGCCCTGTCCAGCACTCGACACAGGCCGCCAGCTCCCGAGGCGCCGGAGGGCCAGTTTTGCGACGGAGACAGCGTGGGGAGCGGCTAGTTTCCCATAAACCGCTGTCCGAGTCCTCCGCGGGACTATCGCCTCTGCAATGTGGAGCGGTGATTTAGCTGCCGCTGTGCGGCGTGCCTCCGGCGTGAACGCCGACCCGCGCTAAATATTCTTCTACCCGGAGCAGATTGTTTTCGGCGCGCTGCACGATCTTCAACAGCGTGTCCATCGACGACACCTCCTCGAGCTGTTCCGCAAGAAACCACTGCAGGAAATTGCTCGTGATGTAGTCGTTCTCGGAACGGGCGAGTTCTACCAGCGCGTTAATCTGGTGGGTCACTTTGATTTCCTGATCCAGCGACAGCTTGATTGCCTCCTCCGCACTTTGAAACTGAGACTGCGGCGCGTCGATCCCCGGAATGACAACCCGTCCACCAACGTCGACCACATATTTGATGAAGCGCAAGGCATGTTCGTCCTCCTCATCAGCCTGTTTGAAAAAATGCTGAGATAATTGCGGCAGTGCATCGGCCGCGAAATACGCAGCGATCGCGACGTATTGCAGTGACGCACCAAATTCGTTTCCGATCTGCTCATTGATTGCGGCCACTACTTTATGATTGGTAAGCATTGGTTCTCCTCAAGCGGCGGTACTCAAAACAGTAATCCTGCCTCCGAAATGGCAAACCGTCCATTGTTCCTTTAAATTAGGGGGGCTGACTGCGTTCGCGGCGAAGCTTGTGCACCGAAGCCATGCATCAATCCCCAGAGACGATCTGAATGACAACGACCCTGATTAACGTTTCGAATCGTTTACCAGTTACAGTCGGCGAAACGATTACCAAGTCGTCCGGTGGATTGGTTGCCGCCTTGGAGGGGCTTTCCGCTGAAGAGTACGACCTGAGGTGGATAGGCTGGCCAGGCGGCTCCATGAAAGATCCTGGGCAGAAAGGCGAAATCGAGCGAGTACTCGTGCGGGAGCACGGCTGCACCCCTGTATTTCTCAGTGACGATGAAGTCGCAGGTCATTACGAAGGCATCTCAAATTCCAGCATTTGGCCGCTGCTTCACTACATGCCCAATTACATGCGCTACGATGCGAGGTGGTGGGATCATTACGAGAGCGTCAACCAACGCTTTGCGGAGAAAGTTCTCGAAAGCGTTAAGCCCGGAGATCTGGTCTGGATCCACGATTACCAGCTGATGCTCATGCCAGCGATGCTGCATGGCCTGATGCCCTGCTTAAAAATCGGCTTCTTCCTGCACACCCCGTTTCCGTCATTCGAAACATTTCGCTGTCACCCCAAACGCCGGGAGCTGGTTGCCGGAATGCTGGGAGCCGACCTGATCGGGTTTCACACATTTGGTTACATGCGGCATTTCCGCAGCACTGCGCTGCGCTTGTTGGGAGCTGAGTCGGAGATCACGCGTATACGCAGCGAAGATGGACATACGAGCGTGATGGGCGTGTTTCCGATAGGTATCAATTCCGGCAAGTTCGAAGAGGCGCTCGACTCACAGGCATTCGAGAAGCGTCGCGATGAATTCCACCTCGCCAATAAAGGCAAGCAGATCGTTTTATCAGTGGAGCGAATGGATTACACGAAGGGCATTCTGCACCGGCTCGAAGCGATAGAGCAGTTCCTCGAGCACTTCGAAGACCGGGACCGCATCAAGTTCATCTTCGTAAGCGTGCCCTCACGGGAAGAGGTGGAGGAATACAAAGCGTTGCGCGAAGAGACGGAGTCGCGTGTTGGTCGGATTAACGGCAAATATGCAACACTCAACAGTAGCCC
>JACDCK010000300.1 GCA_013817595.1 Pyrinomonadaceae bacterium
CTGTACATCCGCTCGTGTAGGAACCCCAATACGGCACATGATCAATCTCGAAACGGCGGAGCAGAGAAGCCGGAAAGTACCTGGCGCGCGCCAGGAGTTCCCTATTGTCAGTGGGGATTGCGTCAGAAGTACTTGCCGCATACGAGTGGTGGACGACAAAGGCGCTCGGACTCTTGCACTCGTCCAAAAGCGATTGAATGAGCGGAGCAACGAAGGCCGTTAGATCGGTGCCAGGCTCCACCGCCCGGTTATAATGATATCCGAGCTTTTGCAGTGACTCGACGGGACTGGCCAACAGCCCTTTGTGCGCCAGCTCCTCCAGGGTCTGTCGCAATGGTCCCAAGACGTGCGTGCAATCCGAGAGGTAAACTCCGTCTCGAGTAAAATCGAAAAGTAATTCGCTCACGAATGTCCGTTGTCCAAAAGAATGAAGAAGTGGCCCCTTCGACGGTTTGGCCAGAAAATCGCCGCAAGCTTCAGGAGGCGGATTTCGTCTCCTCCAGCGTCTTCAGCAACGCTCCGCGGTCGAACTTCCCATTAGCATTGAGCGGAAAGCGGCTCAGGACATGCACGTTCCTGGGAACCATGTAGAGAGGCAATCTCGTTCTTAAATCTTCCAACAAACCTTTCGTGTCGAAACTATCGGTCTGGAGGAATAGTTCGATCGCGTCCGCGCCACTGCTCGTCGGCGGCCATCCCACCGCTACGACTCCGTCAATGCCCGATGCGTCCCGGACAGTCGCTTCCACCTCGCCGAGTTCAACTCTGTGCCCGAGGATTTTGATTTGACTGTCAAGTCGCCCCAGGTAGACGAACGGTCTGCCCGCCTCCGGCCGGCGGACTCGATCTCCCGTCCGGTAAAAGGTAGCATTTTCTCCTGGAAGACGGACGAACGCCCGGCTTGTTCTCGCTTCATCCTGCCAGTAACCCAGACTGAGCTGCGGCCCCGTCATCACCAGCTCGCCATCTGCACCTTTGGCGACCTGCTGTAACTGATCATCAACTATCAAAGCTCGCATTCCATCAAATGGTTCCCCTATCGGAACCACGCCCTGTTCGCTTTCTCCCGGTGAACTGACATTGTTCCAGCGATACGCGGTACAGGCAATCGTCAGCTCCGTCGGACCGTATATGTTCTCGATCACGGAGTTCGGAGCTGCCAATGCCCACTGTCGCGCGATTTCCACCGGCAACGCCTCGCCACAAAACAGGCTGAGCCGTAATTTGGGATACGCGTCTGCCTTCAGCACCCCAAAGCGCCGCATGAATACCGCAGTCGACGGAACAGAGAACCACACCGTCAAGCGCGCATCATTGATAAAAGCGCCCGGTTTGATCATCTGCTTCTGAGTTGGGCAACAGACGCAAGCGCCGTTTTCCCAGGCCACAAAGAGGTCGTGCGCTGACAAGTCGAACGTCAGGTCGAACGTTTGTGAAACACGGTCGTCTTTCGTGAACTCATAACGTTTCGAAACATAATCGACGTAGTGAAGGACGTTAGCGTGAGACACCATCACCCCTTTCGGCTGGCCAGTGCTGCCGGAGGTAAAAAGGAGATACGCAATCGAATTTGGGGAGACCTCTCTCCGTCGCCATTCCTGGGCGCGCGAAAGCTCATTCTCTCCTACGATGGTGTGCATCGGGAACTTCTCCCGCAATCCAGCCACATCCGCGCGGTGCGGAAAGATGAGCAGCAACGGCGTTTTAAATTCCGAAAGTATTCCTTCGAGCTGCGCTTCCGAATTTTGATCCACGATCATGGATCGGCACATCGAACGCTGCAGCATCAAGCGTGTGCGGTCGATCGGGAAAGTTCGGTTCAGGGGTACGTATCCGTTCCCGGCCATCAGCGCTCCAAGAACCCCGGCGTAGGCAGTCTCCGAACGATAAGCAAAAACGGCTGTGAGTGGGGATCCACCCGCCGGTGTCCGGGCCTGCAACGTAGCGGCGAGGTGCATCGCCCTTTGCGCCAAATCGCCATATGTCACCTCGCGTCCGGCGACATCAATCGCAGGTCGATCAGCGAACTGCCGGGAAGAAGCGACAAAGCCGCTCCAAAGGATGCGGGCTGAGGTCATCATATCGCTCATGATGCTTGTGAACCGAAGGCTAGTCGCGAACCCGAGCTGTTCCGGATTGCGTTCTTACGACCGGAGCCATCTCTACCGCCACGGGCACGAGTTCACACCCACCAGGGAGATCCTCAAAACGCACGTTCAGGAAAAGAGTATTCATTCAGTTCAGCCGCTCCTCCACTCTGCCTTCTACGGAGCACGCGGGGTGGGAACTAATAGCAAAGTGCGCGCCTGAACAAGGCTATTGTCCAGAAAACCCTCAGCCTCACGGCCACGAAGCTGGGTGACGATCTGCGGTTCGTCCTGGAATCAATTCACGTAGGTTTAGGCTGAACGCTAGCTGGCAACGGTTTTCAGGCATCCCACATTGGTGCCTCTGCTTTGAATCTGGTGCGCACAGCTCCTCGCTTAGTAGTTAATCCCGGAAGACGATCGATTTGTTCCCGTGGATCAGCACGCGATCGTTCAAGTGCCATCGTAGACTCCGGGCAAGTGCCAGCCGTTCGCAATCGCGACCGATCCGCACCAGGTCTGCGGGTAAATGGAAGTGATCGACGCGCATAACCTCCTGATCAATGATCGGTCCCGCATCGAGCTCCGCGGTAGCATAATGGCACGTCGCGCCGATGAGCTTCACACCTCGTTCATACGCCCGCTGGTACGGGTTTGCTCCGGTGAAGGACGGCAAAAAGGAGTGGTGAATATTCATGATTCTGCCGTCGAATTCCTCACAAACCGCCCGAGGAATGATCTGCATGTAACGGGCAAGCACCACCAGATCGGGATTTGTGCTGCGGAGCCGGGCCGTGACTTCAGCAAACGCGGCTTCTTTATTCCCGGTGGCTACGGGAATGTACAAGAACTCGATCCTTTCCCGCTCCACCATTTCACGGAAATCCTCGTGATTGGAAATCACGCACGGGATATCAAACGCAAGCTCTCCCGAGCGCCAGCGCCATAGCAGATCGGCGAGGCAGTGAC
>JACDCK010000301.1 GCA_013817595.1 Pyrinomonadaceae bacterium
AACCAAAGCCTAGAGAAAGCGGCCGCGCTTGCGGACGAAAAGGGCTGGGCTAAAATGACCTTCGAGACGCAGGCGACCTACCTCAACATGATGCTGCGGTTCCTCAATTGGGCGCATGATGAAGAGCACATACAGCACATCAAACTGAACAACATCGAGCCGTTGGCGAAAAAGAAAAGGGAGGAGGAGAAGAGAGGTTCATTCAAGGCGGCTCAACTCAAGGTAATCTTCCACGCTCCCATATATACCGGCTGCATGGACGATGAATATCGGTTTGCCCGGCCCGGTCCAAACATTATACGCCGGGGCCGATATTGGGTGCCGCTCATCGCTCTCTACACCGGCATGCGGTTGGGAGAAATCCTGCAACTGACCACCAATCATGTCCGGACGAGCGAGACGGGGACCCACTTTTTCCTGCTTTCTCGCGATATGCAGCTTAAGAACTCTGAAAGCCGACGCGAAGTCCCGATCCATTCCGCTTTGGTCAGTTTCGGGTTGTTGGCCTTCGTGGAAGGTAAACGCGTGACCGGGCGAACAGACCTGTTCGATGACGTTCCGCTAGCCTCGGATGGCACTCGAAGCACCCTGTTTTCAAAGCGGTTCGCAAGCTTCCTCCGATCCGTGGATGTGAGAGCGGACTGCTTCCATATGTTCCGCCACACGCTTCGCGATGCCTTGCGACGCGGTGACGTTCCGGAAGAATATGCGGAAGCGATTTGCGGTTGGACGCGCGCCGGTAAGACGAGCCGTCAATATGGTGACGGGTTTGAAGCCGACACGCTGTCCCCTTGGATAGAGAAGCTCGTCTTGCCAAAGGTGGACCTCAGCCATTTACGAGCACCACAGACCTGACACTTTGGAGAAGGTCTTCTAGCCCTCGCTGAGCGCTTCGCCGCTGGGGTTTTTCCATTAATAGGACAAAAGCGGGGGTTTATGCCCGTCGGAGGACTTTCTAAGCGTAAAGTCCCACAGAAAATGGCACCAATATTCCGGCTTGGGTCTGTAGTTTCTCAGCAAGCGGTAATAGAAGGAAATGCTGGTTCGCTTTGCATCGCTTCAAACGGGTTTGAGCGTCCTGTGCCAGTGCGGTTGGTAAGCTACCCACATTCCTAAATCACAACAAAACGTAGGTATCTAATCAGCATGCCGCTCACTCGTATAGAAATCCATGGTTACAGAGGCTTCGTCAATAAACAACATCTAGATTTTGCGGTTCCCAACGGCGGTCGCGGCAGCGGTCTTACGTTAATCACAGGATCGAACCGTGCCTATCCGCTTAATGCCCATACCCACAACATGTAGGATGCTTCCAGTCTCCCGAATATAACCCCGCTCTGGTCGGCGCGGTCGTGTCCCCGGCCATCCCAAGGAGCGACCGGAACGCATTAAATGGGAAGAAGCGGCGATTGAAGCGGAACGTGAACTCGTTGAGGTATGCCTGGAGGTGCTTGGCGCTGACGCCGTGGTGAATGCCGTTAAGCCAGGTTTTCAGGTTCGAGAACACCAGATGGACGATGGGCATGAACTCTTCCGAAACTTCCGGGTCGCCGCACTGTGCAATCGCGTGGTGATCGTAGCCGTCCTTCCGTAGCCCACCGTAACCGCTCCAATCGTCGGTAATGATCAGCGTGCCGGGTTCGACGGTGCTCTTGACGAAACCACACAGCGATCCGGCGCTACGGTCGGCAGCAATCGCCAGACGCACCCGACCGGCGTAGCGACCTTCCCGCCGGTTGTCCTGGGCGGTGCCCGGTTCACGGTGCCGCACTTCGACTGCGGCGGCCACCAGCACTTTGTGATGGACACCACGACCCTCACCGTGCGTCCGTCCGCCCACCCACGTCTCATCCACCTCAACATGCTGGTCGGCGAGGCCGCCGATACGGTCTTGATCGGGGCGCACCATGGCAGAGCGGAGTTTGTGGAGAATGCCGAACGCAGTTTCGTAGCGTGACAATCCAAGCTGGCGTTGGAACTGCACGGCAGACAGGCCGGGTGTCTGGCTGGCCACCAGATAGGCGGCCCAAAACCACACGCTGAGCGGCGTATGGCTGCGCTCCATGACGGTGCCAACGGTCAGGCCGGTATTCTTGCGGCAGGACCGGCACCGAAGGACACCGGGTCGGTTCTTGAAGCGGAAAGGATCACCAACAATGTCGCAATGGGGACAAGCGAATCCGTCATTCCATCGAGACTTCTCCAGGTAGACGGCGCAGGCCGCCTCGTCAGGAAAAAGCCGCTGGAAACCTGGAAGCGATTTCGGGAACGGAAGGTCAACTCGGTCGAGAACGTCCACAATCACCTCTTATCCGCTGAACACCGAACTAGATGTAGTAGGTGTGGGTGTCAAGCGGATAGGCACGGATCGAACAACTCCGGAAAGTCTTCAATATTGGAGAGCTTGCGGGCGCGAGCCGGCTATCAGCCGGTGAGCTTCACATCCGGGACCCGCAACACTAGCGTTGACGAGGTTATAATCAGTTATATAGTCAACGGAAATACGGAGAAGTTGCGTTCTATACGAAAGGGATCAAGCGAAACTCAGCGCGATAATCCGGACGGAAGTTTTGAAATATTTGTCCTGCCGTCTCGTCGAGCTTTTGAGCCCTACTTTGGAAAGCACACTCGGCAAAGAAGCGAATATGTGCAGGTTGCAGCACTTCCGCCACAGCGTTCGTCGGTTTTGAATGAATTTTCTGCTCGCTTGTTCAACATCATTCGCGACCCTGAAGCGTTCAATAAGATTTTGACACGTGCGCTTGGTTTTGAGGCCGAATGGTCTATCGATCTCTCCGATCAAGGGCAATATTTTCTGAAGTTCTTTCGTGGCAAGCACGCGCATTCAAGCGACGGTATGGGCGAAGGCATCGTCAGTTTATTTGCTATCGTTGACGCACTTCATGACAGTTCGCTGGGTTCTATGATCGTTATAGATGAACCGGAACTTTCTCTCCATCCGAGTTTGCAAAGGCGGGTTGCATCTCTACTTGCGGAATATGCAAAGGATCGACAAATCGTTGTATCCACCCATTCGCCATATTT
>JACDCK010000091.1 GCA_013817595.1 Pyrinomonadaceae bacterium
ACTTACCTCCGGGGAATCCCATTCCTTCAAGTACCTACGACGCTCATCGCCCAGATTGATTCCTCAGTTGGGGGCAAGACGGGGGTTAATTTGCCACACGGCAAAAATCTGGTGGGCGCATTTCATCAACCTTGCGGAGTCTTGATTGATACGGAAACGTTAACAACTCTGGCCCGGCGCGAGCTCGTTTCCGGATGGTGCGAGAGTATCAAGCAGGGCGCTGTCGGTAACCGAACTCTCTTCAAACAAACCCGGAACTATCTCAAAACGATTAAATCAAATCCTGATGCGCTTGTTTCGCCGGCACTGGAAAAGCTCATCCGATCTCAGTGTGCTTTCAAGGCTGCGATCGTCAATGGCGATGAACGGGAAGCAACAGAGCGTACGGACCATCTTTCGCGGCGAGTCTTAAACTTCGGACACACAGTCGGCCACGCACTGGAAAGCATTACGAAATACCGACGCTTTCGTCACGGAGAAGCGGTCGGTTACGGCATGCTCGTTGCCGGTCAGATGTCGAAAGATCTGGGCTTGCTTGCCACATCAGAGTTAGAATTACTACGAGATACGGTCCGGTTGGCCGGATCATTGCCGGCAGCAAGTGACCTGGATGAACGTGCGATCATGCGTTCAATTCTACGCGATAAGAAAAGCGTGGATGGTCGTATTAAGTGGGTTCTGCTCCAACGAATAGGACGTGCTCGGATAGTTGATGGGAAAGAGATCACGCCTCGCCTTTTGCGGGGTTCGATAACAGATGGTCTTAAGCAGAACTTCTAAGAATTAATTAAGGAGTTTGTGTTACCCTGCTTATCTTTACAAGGACCTGCTGAAGAACAAGGTGGATGCCGCGGCCGCGCTGTCGTATCCCCCCTAAATGGGGTGACAGATCAATTGACAAAAAGTGGCCCTTGAGTACTACGTACCGCCGGAGCCCGTGGATTGTTGGCTCGGCTACCGTTGAGCGCCGTCGAGAAACGCTTTGAGTTTGCGCGAACGCGAGGGATGCCGCAGCTTGCGAAGTGCCTTGGCTTCGATCTGGCGAATACGCTCGCGAGTAACTGCGAAGTGTTGGCCCACTTCCTCCAACGTATGTTCAGATCCGCTGGTGCCGAGACCGAAGCGCATTTTGATAACTTTTTCTTCGCGCGGCGTTAGCGTCGCCAGCACTTCATCCGTAATCTCGCGAAGGTTAGAAGCAACTACCGCATCTGCGGGATTCAAAATCGACTTGTCTTCGATGAAATCGCCCAGATGCGAATCTTCCTCCTCACCAATGGGTGTTTCGAGCGAGATTGGTTCCTGCGCAATCTTCAACACCTTACGCACCTTCGAAACCGGTATGTCCATCTTCTTGGCGATCTCTTCGCTGGTGGGCTCGCGACCCAGCTCCTGCACGAGCGCGCGCGAGGTGCGGATCAGTTTGTTGATGGTTTCGATCATATGCACGGGAATACGAATCGTCCGTGCCTGATCGGCGATAGCGCGAGTGATAGCCTGGCGAATCCACCAGGTCGCGTAGGTAGAAAACTTGTAACCTCTCCGCCACTCAAACTTGTCCACCGCCTTCATCAGACCGATGTTGCCTTCCTGAATTAGGTCCAGAAACTGCAGCCCTCGATTAGTGTATTTCTTGGCGATTGAAACGACGAGCCGGAGGTTGGCCTCGACTAGTTCACGCTTAGCCTGTCCAGTCTGTTGCTCACCGATGACGATTGACTGAAGGGAGCGCTTGATTTCAACCGGCCCGACGTGGTGATCCGCCTCGATTTGCACGAGGCGCTTTTTGGCTGCCGAAATCCGGCGCTTGAACTCTTTCTGATCGTCCGGCTTAATCCGTTTCTTGGTGAGCCTTTCGGTGTAGTTGGTTATTTCGCGCTCTGAGTCGCGAACTTCCTTCTGCACGGCGCGGATGGCATTGATCAAACGCTGTCGCGCGCGCTCGGTCATACTCAACCGTCCTATTTCCTGGGCGATCTCCAAACGAAGGCGCGCCACCTTACGGCGCAGGCGCATCAACTTCTTGCTCTTTTTCCCGCGGGTGATCTTTTGCTCAGCCCGGAGTTTCTCCCATTCTTTCAAGCCGAGCTTGTAAAGCTTGCGGATATTCAGGATGCCTTCGATGGTCCAGTTGCGATACTCCTCCGCTTTGTCTTCATCTCCGGTCAGCTCAGCCTGCTCTGAAAAAAGCACGATCTCGCGAATGTTTGCAGTGCCGGCTTCCAAGGCTTCGCCGATTCTGAGTAGCTCCTTGACGGCAAGCGGCGAACGCGCGATGGCTTTCTGTGTCTTCAGCTGCCCTCGCTCAATACGTTTTGCGATGGCCACCTCGCCCTCACGCGTCAGCAGTGGTACCACGCCCATCTCGCGCAGATACAGACGAACGGGGTCGTTTGTTTTTTCGAGCGCGCCGGCGGAAAGATCGAGCTCGATATCATCGTCGAGTGATTCGTCGTCGTCGTCGGCAACAACGACGGCGGCCTGCTCCAGAAGTCGCTCGTCGGAATCCGCAACAGGAATATTCGAACCTTCGAGCTTCTGAAGCACGTCCTCGATGTCATCTGGTGAGACGACATTGTCCGGCAACTCACGATTCAAATCGTCGAAAGTCAAATACTTCTTGTCGCCACCCAGCTCCAGCAGTCTTTCCATCACATCATCCCGATCTTTGTCGTCAATACTCACTTCTTATCTGCTCCATAGACTTAGGCTCGCAATCGCGGGTTCCGAAACGTTAGTGCCCCTCGGAGAACGTTTGTCGAAACCTAAATTGCAAAGCAAAACCAGAAATCTTAAAGGCCCGTTTGCATTGCTTCTGCCTTGGGCAGTAGCGCACCTCTGCGTCGGGCAAGGTCAATTTGTTCGCTCGAAAGCGTTGAAACTCTTTCGCTATCTCCTGCGCGCTCAGCTGTTGCCAACTCCACCCTTATTTCCTCGATCCGATGATCGAGTTTCATCAGTCGGAAAGTATGGACGCACTCTTCCGGGGCGTAGTGCTCATTGGACGCATGTAGAGACTCACTCATCAAGAGCATCGGCAGCAGCCGGGAAGAGAGGGCGTCGGCTTCCGTCTTTCGGCTCAAACTCTCGAAATTTACATCCGTCCCTTCACTTTCGAGCTCAAGCAAGGCTCGAAAGATGGCGGCCGTCGGGAGATCCTCGTAGTCTTCAGACCTCAAGATAGGCAAGGCACCATGACGTAAGGCCTCATCAGCAAAGAGTAGCCCTAACAGCCGTTGTTCTGCCGGCGTGGCATCGGCCGGTCGGACGAGGGCCCTCTTGGCGCCGGGCTTGGGGTCACCGCCTCGCACAAACTGCCACAACTCGCGCAGGAGCGATGCATCCGAGATTCTTAGCGAATCGGTGGCAATGTCGAAATACTCGCGCTTTTGTATTCGGCTGCGGACAGCGCGAATAAACGGGAGCACCTCCTCAATCGCTGCCTCCTTCTCAGCAGGATTAGTAAGCTTGCGATCCCGTACAGCCTGATCGATTACGAATTGTATGTGGGGTTGTGCCTCGCCACGTCGCCGCTGGTACTCGTTTGTGCCCGATCCTCTGATGAATTCATCCGGATCGGCGTTGTCCGGAAGAACCAGAACCTTGACCTCAAGATCTTCTGCCAAAAGGGTTTCGACTGCTTTCTTTGCTGCCAACACCCCCGCTCGGTCACCATCATAGTTGACTACCACCTTACGCGCAAATCGAGCCAACAGTTTCACTTGATCCGGTGTAAGCGCGGTACCCAGACTGGCAACGACGTTACGAATGCCAAACTGGTAGGGGATAATCAGGTCGAGGAAACCTTCAACCAGAATCGCGTAGCCCTGCCGGCGGATTTCATCCCGCGTCAGGTTTAAACCAAAAAGGTTCCGTCCTTTCACATAGACAGCGGTCTCGGGCGAATTTATATACTTCGCTGCGTCGTCCTTCAGTGTGCGGCCCCCAAAAGCTATCGCTCGCCCCTGGATGTCCATGACCGGAACCATCAGTCGCCCACGAAAGCGATCATATGAGCCGCCTTCTTCTTTCTTAACTACTAGGCCGCTGCGCTCAATCTGGAGCTGACTCGCACCCTTTTGTCGGAGGTGCGATGAGAGCGCATCCCAGCTATCGGGTGCATAACCCAGATGAAACGCTTTTCGCGTCTCATCGGTAATTTCTCTCTTCGCAAGATAGTCGCGTCCTATTCGAGACTCCTCGCCTCCATGTTCAAGCTGCTGCTCCCACCACTCGAGCCCCCACTTGTTGAGTTCAATCACTTCATCCACTTCCTGTCGCCGTGCTTCGAAGCGGCTGTCGTCACTCATCTTGGGTAAGGGCACCCCGCTCTTTTCAGCCACGATCTTGATCGCGTCAGGAAACGCGACCCTTTCGATCTCCATCACGAAATTGAAAACCGATCCGCCCTTGTGGCAACCGAAGCAGTAGAAGATCTCTTTCGCCGGACTCACCGAGAAGGAAGGCGTCTTCTCCTTGTGAAACGGACAACACGCCATCCAGTTTGCGCCTTTCTTCTTCAGGATCACATAGTCCTGGACCACCCGCACAATGTCCGCCTGGCGTCTGAGATCATCAATAAATGTTTGGGGATACCGCATACTTAGTCTATTGCTTGAGTTCCACTATGGTTGCACCGGAGCCGCCCTGATCTTGCGGTGCGGCTGCGAAGCGGGCAACGTGCGGGTGATCTTTCAACAGCTCTGCGATCGCGCGACGGAGCGCTCCAGTGCCGTGGCCGTGCACGATGCGCAACTGACTGAGGCCACCGAGAGATGAGGCGTCGAGAAACTTATCGACCGCGTCCACCGCTTCATCTGCCCTCTGGCCGATAACGTTTAGCTCGGAGCGTGGAATGTCGTCCGACAAACTGAACTGAAGCGCCGCGTTGCTCGTTGGGCGCAGCTTTGAGAAACGGCTTCCTTCGCGTTTGAGTGGTGTTGTTTCCTCCACCAGTTCGAGATTTTCCAACTTCTCTCGGAAGCGCAGCGATTTTACGCGCACCTCGGCTTCGGCGCCTTTGACGCTGTCAACAATGCCGACCGAGCCAAACGAACTCAGTCGCACACGATCGCCCACGGCGATATCCCGACCGGGTGCTGCAACGTAGTGTGCATCCTCCGGCTCAGGTAAGTCCTGACCCGAAACTTTGAGGGACGCAACAGTAGCTTGACTACCGGTGACGACCTGACCCTCGCGCACAACCCGTACAGGGCGGGAACTCGTACTGGTCGAAGTTGCACTCGGTCCCCGGCCTCGCGAAGTGCTCGCGGCGCGCTGGGCTTCGCGTTTCAGTTCCGCCACCCGACGTTGGGTTTCTCGTTCAAGCTTTAGCCGTTCGGAGCGATCCTGGACAGTGGCGAGCAGCTCCCGAGATCGTCCTTCAAAGTCGTGCACGATTTTCTCGAGCGCGGCTTGAAAAGAAGTCTGGCGCTGGCGTTCTTTTTTGACGGCTTCCTTCTCGAGCGACGCAAACTTCTCCGCGACCGCGGCCCGCTCCTCCTCCAACGCCTGCCTCAATGTGGCGGCTTGCTCGGACTCGTTCTTAATGCGGCGCAGATACTCAGCGGCCTGAAGTGAAGAGTCATTCACGTTTGCAGAGGCGGCGCCTATTATTTCGTCTGAGATTCCGAAGCGTCGAGCGATCTCCAGACCGGAAGATGACCCGGCAACCCCTACGAGCAAGCGATAGGTTGGGCGCAGAGTCTTCTCGTCAAACTCAACGCTCGCGTTTAGCACCTCCTCTTCGTTGGCCGCGTATACCTTCAGACCGCTGTAATGCGTGGTGGCCATCACATACGCACCGCAGGCTTTGCGGAAATGATCTACCACCGCAACTCCGAGCGCGGAGCCTTCCTCCGGATCGGTGCCCGTTCCCACTTCATCAAGCAAGACCAGGGCGGGGGACTGGCAGAGTTCGATCATGCGCGAGATATTGGCCACATTCGATGTAAAGGTCGAAAGATTTGCGGCCAGCGACTGGTGGTCACCAATATCAGCCAGCACTGAGGCAAAGAAGGGAACTTGCGCGCGGCGTGCGGGTACGGGCAACCCTGAGAGAGCCATCAGCGAAAGCAATCCGGCAGTTTTAAGCACGACCGTCTTGCCGCCAGCGTTGGCGCCCGAGATGATCATGGAGTCGTGTTTGTCGTCGAGCGAAAACGAGACTGGCACCACTGCGCCGCCTGAGGCACGGAGGTTTTCTTCGAGAAGCGGGTGACGGGCTTCTAAAAACTCAAGGACTCTGGTGGAAGACACTTCAGTTTGTGATGTGGTGCGTTTGAAAGGATTCGATGAAGCCGAACTGTCACGGACGAAAGACTGTCCCGCCATGCTCACCTCGGGAATTACGCAATTGAAATTTTGGTGAAAGACTGCCTTGGAATTTATGAAGTCGAGCTTAGCAATGGCGTCGGCGGCCTTTTCGATTCCTGCCAACTGGAGCCGCAGCTCCTCCGTTAGAGCGAAAAGGATGCGGTAGATCTCCCGCTCTTCAGTTTCGCGCAGACTCTGCAATTCGTTGTTGGCATCAATCGTCTCGAGCGGCTCGACGAAAGCTGTCGCCCCCGATGACGAGAAGCCATGCGCGACACCCTTAATGTGTCCTCGATGATCAGCCTTGACTGGGATTACAAAGCGGTCGTTTCGGATTGTGACCAAGTCATCCTGCACAGCCTCTTCCGATCTCCGCATCAAGTTTTCCAGCGAACGCGTGATGCTCGAACGAAGCCTTGCTATCTCGTGACGAATACGAGCCAGCTCGGGGCTGGCGCGGTCGTCCAGATCTCCGCCGGGTAAAATCTTGTTGGCGACGCGCGCAGTGATACTGTTCAACTCGCGAGGAAGACTCGCAACGATTTCTGCCAACACGGGCGACTCTTCGCGCTCGGCCATGATGGCCGCGCGGGCCGACATCGCCTGCTCGCAAAGCTGCGCTAATTCAAGAATCGTGAGCGGCTCTAATGAAGCTCCTTCGACTCGCAGCCGCGCAATCGCCTCTGCCGGCTCTCTGAGTTCGCTGAACGACCACGTCGCGCCGCGCTTTCTTAATTGCACGCACTCGGCTGAAGCAGCGAGGGCTTTCTGCAGTTCCTCCAATGCATCAAGCGGCACCAGAGCGTCGACGCGCGCACACCCCATTGACGTCTGCGCTCCGCGGCGAACGAGCGCCCGCAGTTGGTCGAACTCCAAAGTGTGAGAAGCTTGATCGTTCATGTAACCTAAGGTGGTGAAGCCGACGAGTGGCAAGTAAACAGGAGGTAATGCCGCTTTCAGATGCCCGAACCCTTCTCTTAACGTTCACTTTGATTCTAACACCGGGGAGAGGTTTTAACACTGAGGCCAATTTGTTGGTAGTGTCATTGCCCACCTTCCTCACTAGAAATTTGCTAAGTTGGATAGTCGTTAGCGCGAGGGATCGGCAACGCACGTCTCCAAACGGTAAACGTTGGAATCAAGCCATTCTGGCAAGTACAGCCGTAGCGCGATAGAATGAGGGCTTCTATCATCAATACGAGCCGAAAGGATTGGTTCCATGGATGAATTCGACCGTTACCGGGCGGAGATGAATGAGAAGTTACTGGATAGTAACCATCTGGGCATCAAACGGTTTTTTGCTCTCGACACGCAGGCGTATGAAGACGGAGCTCTCGACAAACGCACGAAGGAGTTGCTGGGCCTGGTGGCCTCAACTGTTCTACGCTGTGATGACTGCATCACTTACCACATCAAACAGTGCGTCGATGCAGGAGTGAGTCGTCCGCAGTTTCTTGACGCCTTTAATGTGGCACTTGTGGTTGGTGGTTCGATAACGATTCCCCATCTGCGCCGCGCAATCGACCGGCTCGACCAAGTTCTCGACAAACGGGGTGATGAGTCAGCACCCGCGCCCAAGCACGATTGATCGGCACTTCATGTGACAGCGACGTTAATTCAAGAAAGAAAGTCTCTGGGTTGGGAAGGGTGCACCCCGCCTTTGCCCCCGCTCCGCTTGAGCGGCATTGAACGAGCGGGAATATACCGCCCTTCCGGACCATAAGGGTTTTTACATTGAATGGTTCAGCGCGGAATGATTGAAAACCAAATCAGCCTTGCAGTACGTAATTGCAATGATCTCAGAGGAGGGCGGGTTGAGAAGGATTTTTTCCAAAAGCTCGAAGGGTGCGGTGGGCCTTGCGCTCTTCTTATCGGCTATCGTAGTGCTTTCAGCTCAATCTCTCCGCACTATTAAGAGAGGCGCTTTTATGTCCGCACAACAAGGGGTTCGCGTGCGCGCGCCCGAAATTACAGGTGGGCGTGGCTGGCTCAATACAGATAAACCCCTATCGCTGGCTGCATTGAAAGGCAAGGTAGTGCTACTGGACTTCTGGACCTACGGCTGCATCAACTGCATTCACATTATTCCAGACCTGAAGAGGCTCGAAGAGAAGTATGCGAACCAGTTGGTAGTTATCGGTGTGCACTCCGCCAAATTCGAAAACGAGAAGGAGACGGAGAATATTCGTCGCATCATTCTGCGTTACGAGATTGAGCATCCAGTCTACAACGATGCGGAGTTTAAGGTGTGGCAAAGCTACGGCGTCCGCGCCTGGCCCACTCAAGTCTTAATCGATCCGGCTGGTTACGTGATTGGATCAATCTCCGGCGAGGGCAATTACGATCCTATTGATACGGCCATCGGAAAAGCTGTCGAGGATTTTCGCAAGCGCGGCGAGGTGAATGAAGAGCCCCTTAAACTCACTTTGGAACGCGCTAAGGTCGGAAACCTGCCGCTTGCCTTCCCAGGTAAGGTTTTCGCAGATGCCAAAGGCGACCGGCTGTTCATTGCTGATTCAAATCACAACCGCATCGTGATTACAAGACTCGACGGCACGCTCGTGGAAACGATCGGCACCGGACAGCGTGGCTTCGCAGACGGTGCATTCGATATAGCCAGCTTCTACCGACCGCAGGGGATCGCCCTGGATGGCGACAACCTGTACATCGCTGATACGGAAAACCATCTCATTCGCCGTGTCGATCTAAAAGCACGAACAGTGAAGACAATCGCGGGCACAGGAAAGCAGTCGCACGAATACTTCAAGCAAGGTCCGTCGCGCGAGGTCGGTCTGAATTCTCCCTGGGATCTTCAGCTCGTGGGGAGCACTCTTTACATTGCGATGGCCGGCCCGCATCAAATCTGGAAGCTTGATCTCGACAAAGAGGCAGTATCCACGTTTGCCGGCTCTGGTCGCGAAGCTCGCCTCGATGGTTCGCTGCTTGAGGCCGGCTTTGCCCAGCCCTCCGGCTTGGCCACGGACGGAAGGAATCTTTTTGTCGCTGACAGCGAGTCGAACATCATCCGCGCCATCGACCTCAGCAGCGGGCAAGTCAAAACCGTCGTCGGTGGTGACTTGTTCAAATTTGGTGATGTCGATGGACGAGGAGACGACGTCCGCTTACAACATCCGCTGGGCATCTTTGCGCTTGATGGTCAGTTGCTGATCGCTGACACCTACAATCACAAGATCAAACAACTCGATCCGGCAGCGCGCTCGGTTAAGACATTGTTCGGTACCGGCAAGCCCGGCCAAACCGACGGCACTTCACCCTCTCTCTACGAACCCGGTGGTCTGAGTGGCGCCAACAATAAGCTTTACGTTGCGGACACAAACAACCATGCAGTCCGAGTCGTCGACCTGAAGACGAAGGAAATATTGACTCTTCGAATCAAAGGTCTAGAGCCGCCCGCCGCCCTGGCAACAGTTGCAGCGACGGATTCCGATAGCGGGCCAAATTCCGAAGAGATCATGGTGGCCTCGCAGCGCTTGCGCGCAAACCAGGACGGTACTGTTGTGATTCAGGTAGATTTGCCTGCGGGTTATCACCTAAATCCCATGGCGCCGCAGCGCTACAAAGTCTCCGTTGAAAGTGGCGTGCAGCAAGTCGGGCTGGTCTCTTCCTCGGTAACCGGAGCCATCGGACGCGATAGAGAGGTAAAAGAGACATCGAAGAATCTGCGTCTGCCTCTGCGTATACCGTT
>JACDCK010000092.1 GCA_013817595.1 Pyrinomonadaceae bacterium
AAGCCGCCCTATGCAGCCATTCGCCAACGCTCTCAGCGTTCTGATTCTTTGGGAAATAGGTCCCAGGGTTGCAGCAACCCTGGGCTGGAACTAGCCAACGCTTTCAGCGTAATTCGTAGCACATTGA
The DNA here is from genome assembly GCA_013817595.1 of Pyrinomonadaceae bacterium. GTDB lineage: Bacteria > Acidobacteriota > Blastocatellia > Pyrinomonadales > Pyrinomonadaceae > PSRF01. Next base: position 128 of record JACDCK010000092.1, read on the forward strand.
GTCGACCCGATCGCATCCACCACCCCAAGCGGGCAGCCCCGATTGGGGACCCTGGGGTCCGCTCCTCGGTTCTGTAGCTGAATGCCTGGCAATATCGAGTTCCCCTGTCGTCATACCGCATCCTACTAATTTCTAGCTTCGGCCCCTCTCCTCTGTCTGGCCGGATCTCCGGCTTGTAGAATCAATTGTCAATAAAAGGGGCGGTGAGTTTGAATGAATGCGAAAGACCTCCGAGGGGGACGTTCTGGCTTATGACTTGCGGATCATGTCCAAACCGCGTCTAATTGGTGAGAAGCATCTGAAAATGCATGTTAGAGGGCCCGCGGAGCCCAAATTGGAAACAATTTGGTGGAATAGGGTGGAAACAGAACAAACGGTTGCGGTGACCAAACGGCATCACAATGGCATATACGATCGGCAATGCTTCACCGGATAAGCGAGAGCACGGCATGCCGTGCCCTTGCAATGGAGCGATAGAGTGCAGGAGGAGATAACACGAAAGAGAGCTTTTGCGATGGGGGTGCGAGTGCGGTTTCCTCTGATTGCGCGCACCGTGGCCATTTTCATACTCACGGTGGGGATCGCATTCATCGCCATCTCCTACTACCGTCTCCGCAACAACAAGCCTTTTCGACTCAAGTCAGAAACTCCAGAGCTGTCGAAAGAGATCACCGGCATTATTGAAGGCTATGAACAACGCGTCACCAAAGGCGATCGTTTGTACCTGCTGCTCAAGGCTTCGCGTGACATTACTTACTCTGATGGCCACCATGAACTTGAAGCAGTGAGCCTGGCGGTCTATCCCCCCGAAGGTGACAAACCCGATCAGATTTCCGCTACTAGGGCAATCTACGATCAGAAGAATTCAGTGATCACTTTCCTGGGCAACGTGAAGGTTGAGACGAAAGATGCGCTGAAGGTTAATACCGAGTCGCTCTCGTACAACCAGGCCACTGAAATCGCGCACACTGATGTTCCCATGACCTTTACACGCGACAATGTTTCAGGGCGTTCAACAGGCGCCGTCGTCGAGGCAAAGAACAAGAAGCTTGAACTGAAGAAGGAAGTTGAGATCACGGTGGCGCCGGAGTTGTTAAAAGACCCTCAGGCCAAGCCTAATTCGTCGCGGTCGCGGCCGGTAACGATTCGTTCGGCTCATGCCATCTTTGAGCAGGCCTCGACGAAGCTGTCCTTTTCCGGAGGCGTAACAGCCGAACAGGATCGCGACGTCATGAGCGGCGATAATCTTTTTGCCACGTTGAATGAGCAGAAGCTCCTCCAGAAAATTGAGTTACGAGGCAACTCATATCTGCGATCGATGGAAGAAGGGCGTGCCGCGGACGTGAATTCTGTCGACATGGATTTCTTTCTCGACAAAGACCAGCGGTTGGTACGCGCACTGGCATTGAAGAACGCGCGTGCCAAGAGTTTTGATTCCGAAGCCGAGATGCAAGCGACCGCGGCCAATATGATTGAAGTTACTTTCCAGGCTCAGGGCGAACGCAGCTTGCTGCGACAGATGCGCACCGAGGGTCGATCAGTGATCAACCTCTCGGCCCCTAAATCGAAAGCAAACGACCCTCGCGCGGCAAATAAACGGCTAAGCGCCGATTCCGTTAAACTTTTCTGGCGCGTTACGGGCCGGGACCTTGAGAAAGTCGAGGCGCACGGCAATGCCGAGTTGCTTGTGGATCCCGCAGTCAAGTCTGCCAACTCCGAACGCAAAACACTTACCGCCCCTGGTTTCGATTGCGACTTCTTCGAAATCGGAAACCTGGCGCGGACGTTTACAGCAACAGGAGGCGCAAAGGCGGTAATCGAGCCGACCCAGCCTAGCGAGAAAAAAGGGACGCGCATACTTACTTCGCAGACAATCACCGCTGTTTTTGTGAAGGAAACCCAGGATGTTGACCGTCTGGATGCGTTGGGAAACGCAAAGTTTAACGATAACGATCGCAAAGGAGTTGCCGCTAGCATCTCTTACGCGGCCTCCGATGAAGTCGTACGCATGCGTGGGGGCGAGCCAACAGTTTGGGATTCTCGTGCGCGCACGAAAGCCATCGAACTCGACTCAAACCTCCGTGATGAGGTTTCGTACAGCCGCGGAAAGACAGCCACAACCTACTACAGCCAGGAACAAACTAACGGCGCCACTCCCTTCTCCAAAGTTAAGAGTCCTGTGTATGTCGTCAGCGATCGTGGCGAATTTCACCACCAGGGTGGGGTTGCTATCTATACCGGCAACGCTCGCGCCTGGCAGGATGATAATTTTGTACGTGCTGATCAACTGATGATATATGTCAACGACAAGAAGATGGAGGCCACTGGTCGCGTGCAGAGTGCGGTCTATAACGTCCGGCGCCGAGTTGAAGGCGCGAGCAGCACTGTTCCCGTCTTCGCTTCATCCGAGTTAATGTTCTATTCGGAAGCCAACCGGCTGCTGCACTACAAGACCAACGTCGATATCCGTACCGCAACAGATCGCGTGACGAGCGGCGTCGCCGACGTGTATCTTTCCAGAGAAACGAGCGAGGTGGAGAAGACTATCGCCCAAAGCAACGTCGTGCTAACACAACCGAACAGAAAGGGCATAGGCGACTGGATGCAGTATACGACCACCGACGAAGTCGCCGTGCTGAAAGGGAACCCAGCGAGAGTTGAAGAATCGGAGAAGGGTAGCACCGAAGGCCGTCGTTTGACCGTCTATGTGAGGGAAGGTAGAGTGATTGCGGACGATGTCAGAGGTCCACAGTCGCCGGGACGCGTGCGTTCTACGCACAAAGTGAATAGTAAGCAGTAACCAGGCAGCAAGAAGCCGGCAAACAAAATGGCCACTCAGACAGAAGACCTGGAAGTCGCGGTACAGCGCAAGGAAACGTCTCCTATTGCGGGAGCTGGCGCGATCCCAAGGCTGCCCCCCGAGACGCCTTCTGCTTCCGCTCTGGGAACGTTTCATCTGGAAAAGACTTATGGGAAACGGCGCGTGGTCGATAACGTCAGTCTTCATGTGGAGAAGGGCGAGGTTGTTGGCCTGTTGGGTGCAAATGGCGCGGGGAAAACTACGACCTTCTACATGATTGTAGGCCTCGAGCAACCCAACCGTGGCACCGTTCGGCTGGGCGAACGCGATGTCACAGGGCTGCCCATGTACCTTCGGGCGCGGTTGGGTCTCGGTTATCTTCCTCAGGAGCCATCAATTTTCCGGAAGATGACGGCCGCGCAGAATATCCTTGCGGTACTCGAAACAATGGGAATGCGCCGGCGCGAGCGTCTTACAAGACTAGAAGAGCTGTTGGAAGAGTTTGGTATCGCCCATGTGCGCAACACGCGTGGTGATGCGTTGTCAGGCGGTGAAAGAAGAAGAACTGAAATCGCACGGGCGCTTGCCACCGACCCGCAATACATTCTCCTCGATGAGCCCTTTGCTGGCATCGATCCCAAGGCTGTGGACGACATTCAGAATGTCATACTGTATCTACGCAAACGGGGCATTGGGATTCTGGTTACAGATCACAATGTCCGCGAAACGTTGGGCGTGACGGATCGTGCCTATATAATGGCTGAAGGTCGCATATTCCGCTCGGGCGCGCCGAGAGACTTGACAGAAGACGCTGAGGTTCGAAAACTATATCTCGGCGAGAAATTCCGAATGTGAAACTGACGCGCAAACCGCCAGATAATCAGTTATAATCCCCCCAGCGCTTCAGGCGCAAAGACAATATTACAGTCGCCCTTCTCCCTAAGGAATGTCCCTTAAGCTCACTACCAGCCTATCTCAACGCCTCGTGCTGACACCGCAGTTGCGGCAGCGCATCGAGATGTTGCAGATGACCACGATCGAGCTCACCGATTTGATTCAGCAGCAGCTTCTGGAAAACCCGATGCTCGAAGAAGTTGCGACCCAGGAGGAAGCGCAGGAGTTGGCGGAGAAGATTCTGGACCACCTTACCAGCGAGAATCCGGGATTAGCGCCGGAGGTGCACGTGGAAGCGGCGGAGGCGGAGCTTGGCAGTCCTGGTTCCAATGGCGCCGGCGATCCGGAAGCCGCTGCCGCTTACTCAGAGGTTGACACGGAAGGGAACGAGCTGGCGAGCCAGACGGATCAGAGTGAGAACTCGGCTGGTGACGAGATCGTAGGCGAAGATGTGTCGCGCGATGCTTTTGAAGAGATCGATTTCGGCCGGGAGTTCCAGGACTATCTCGATCCTGGGTACAAAACCCAAGAGGTCGAATACAAAGAAGATGCGCCGACGTTTGAACAGTTTCTAACCAGACCTCCGTCGCTCGCCGATCACCTCGAATGGCAGCTGCACATGGGCCCGATCCAAGGCGATGCATGTAACGCGGCAGTTTTCGTGATTGGAAACCTTGATGCCGAAGGCAGACTCAGCGCCACCAACGAAGAAATCGCGGCGATGGGTGGTTGGTCTGAGGAGACTGTCGAAAAGGCTCGCCAGGCGGTTATGCGCATGGAACCCGTGGGGTGTGGAGCGCGTGACGTCCGTGAATGCTTGCTCGTGCAACTTGAGGCTCGCGCTGAAAGCGAACGTTTGGCCGCCAGGCTAATCAGCGATCATCTTCCCGAATTGCAACAGCACAAGCTGCCGAATCTTTCCAAGCAACTGGGAATTGATATCAACGCGCTGCTTGCTGAATTGCAGTTTATTCGCACCCTGGAACCTTATCCGGGTCGTCGCTACTCAGCCGAAGAGCCTATCCTGATCTCTCCCGAGATCTATATCGAAAAGCTTGACGAAGGCGACGACGAATACGTGATCTATTTTGCTGACGACGGTAGTCCGCGCCTGCGGATCAGCGCGCAGTACCAGCAGATGCTGAGCCAGCCGGGAGTGACTAACGAAACCAAAAGCTTTATCAGAGAGAAGGTGCGCTCAGCTGTCGATCTGTTACGCAACATCGAGCACCGACGGCAGACAATCTACAAGGTAGTGGAGTCGATTGTTCATCGCCAGCAGGAATTTTTGGACAAGGGTGTGCAGTATATCAAGCCGATGATGTTGAAGGACATTGCCGAAGATATCGGCATGCATCTTTCGACCGTGTCTCGCGTGGTGAACCGTAAGTATGCTCATACGCCTCAGGGCGTAATCGAGCTGCGCCGCTTCTTCACTGAAGGCATGATGAACGAAGACGGCGAAGAGATCTCCACTCGAATAATCAAGCTAAAGATTAAGAAGCTTATCGAAGAAGAAGATTCACATAACCCTATCACCGATGATCAGGTAGTGAAGATCCTGGCAAGAGATGGAATAAAGCTGTCGCGCCGCACGGTCGCCAAATATCGCGACCAGATGCACATCCCGGGATCGCGGGAGCGCCGCGCTGTGGTTTAGTGGCCCAGTTAAGGCTAAGGTTCCAGTTTTTCGTTAGCCCTATCCCTTAGTATCAGACAAGCCTTGAGTTCTGACAGGCACTACTATATTTGGAGCACCGAGGATGGATCTGGAATTATGAGATTCGAGTACACGGGCCGCCACGTCGAGGTTACACCCGGCCTTCGGAAGCACGTGGAGAGCCATTTTAAAAAGTTGGCGCACATTTTCAACGACACTACAGCGTCGACGCACGTGATTATTGAAGTCGAGAAAACTCGTCACATCGCGGAAGTGATAGTTCACTGGCGCGATCATACCTTGACAGCTAAAGACACTAATGCCGATATGTACATGGCGTTAACACGCGCCATTGCAAAGATCGAGAAGCAAGGTCTCAAGCTCAAGAAAAAAATCATTGATCGCAAACAAGGTGGGCGGCCTACTGCAGCAGTGGCGCCCGAGCCAGATGGACAGCTTGAAGCCACGCCGCGGCCCCCAAGAATAATCGCGGCGCGGCGTTACTCAGTTAAGCCCATGACGGCAGAAGAGGCAGCGCTGCGGCTCTCCTCTGAAACTAACCAGTTTGTCGTTTTTCGTGATGCAGACACCGATCGGCTTGGTGTCCTCTACAAACGCAAGGATGGAAACTTCGGACTGATTGAGCCCTAGTCTGCTTTCTCTCGCGGTTGCCGCGCCTCTGCGGCGGCTCTCAGCGAACCCTGTCAGAACCGGGAGCGGTAGCGACCTGGTGAGCGGCCGCGACCCTCAACACAGAACTTGAAAGCTGGCCCGGCCCACCAGGTCGCTACCACCCCCCCAGCCGGGCTGCCCGGCTGGGGACCCCGGTCCGCTCCCTGTTCTGTATTGACTGTCGCCGACGTTCCAGGACTACTACTTTGGTGTCCACTGTATCCCGCCCCGGCTCCGTTCTGTTTCACTGCTGAAACCCCGGCGTGTACTGTCCTACCAAATAGCAATTTGCCCCTACAGTTAACTGCGCCGCAAGCGAGAACCGGTTTTCGTAGTAAACTACTCCGAGCCACCCTTCGAGGTCGAAGCATCTTATGGCGCGAAACGAAAGTACGCCTGTTCCTCAGAACAACGAAGCCGCGCCTGATATCGTGATTATTACTGGGCTGAGTGGCTCGGGAATGTCTGGGGCCACAAATGCTTTCGAGGATCTGGGCTACTTCTGCGTCGACAACCTGCCGATCACGATGTTGCAAACATTCGCCCGCTTGGTTACTCGAGGCGAAGAGGAAAAGGGCATCCGGCGGGCCGCTCTGGTCATTGATATTCGCGAAGGTTCATTCCTGGCCGGCTTCGAAAAGCAACTCTTCGCGTTGCGCGCTACCGGTCTCGCTGTCTACGTTCTTTTTCTAGAAGCGTCTGACGAGATCCTGCAGCACCGTTTCAGCGAAACTCGTAGACCTCACCCTGCGGATAATGGCCCAGGTTTACTCCGCGCAATACGTGCCGAGAGGGCCGCGATGTCACGCATACGCGCCGTCGCCGACCAGATAATCGATACTTCCGAACATACAGTTCACACACTCCGCAATCTGCTTCTTGAGCGGTTCAGTCTCGACCGCAAGGGTGGCCCGATGCGGGTGCAGGTTTTGAGCTTTGGTCACAAATACGGTAACCCAGGAGATTTGGAACTGCTCTTTGATGTCCGACATTTGCCGAATCCCCACTTTGTGCCGGAACTTAAGCGTCTATCGGGCCACGATCGCCGCGTGGTCAGGTATTTGCGATCGCAACCAGAGGTCGAGGAAACTCTGCGTCGCTTCGGCGATTTGCTTGATTATCTGTTGCCGCTATATAAGCGTGAAGGAAAGTCATATGTGACGGTTGGAATCGGCTGCACAGGTGGACGTCATCGTTCGGTCATGGTCGCCAACGAACTGGCGGCGAGACTGAAGCGAGCTGGCTTCGATGCTTACGCCATCCACCGTGACGTCAAACTAGCTAAGCGCAGCGGGTGAAAAAACAAGGCCCGCGCGCGGATACAAGCTTGGTTGGGGCCAACTGACGAGGAGAGATAGAGATGAGCACTAATCCGGAACAAAGCGCTGTCCGGGACGATCAACGAAAAGTTGCGGGCGTGATTGTTACGCACGGCCACCTGGCAGGTGAACTGCTGGCGGCGGCGGAAATGATTATCGGCCCCATCTTCCACATTACCGCTGTTTCCATCGGCTGGCATGACGACGTGGATGCCGCGCGCGACGAAGTGCAGCGCGCCATAACCAGGGTTTCACAGGGTGCCGGAGTGTTGTTGATGACCGACATGTTTGGCGGCACGCCGACGAACATCGCTTCGATGTTTCTTGAGGATGGCAAAGTGGAAGTAATCACGGGGATAAACCTGCCAATGGTCATCAAACTCGGAAGCCAATCGGGACAAGGATCGTTGAACGAGATTGCGCGTCGCGTTTGCGATCTCGGACGTCAAGGTATTTATGTGGCAGGCGACCTGCTCACGCCTCAGAAGAACGGAAAGGATTAAATGGTCGAACGCACGTTCACCGTAACCGGACAGCTCGGTCTGCACGCCAGAGCGGCAGCAAAGCTGGTAAGGGTGGCCAGCTGTTTTGAAAGTAGCTTGCGGCTTGAACGTAAGGAGGGGGGCCGCAGCGCCGATGCAAAGTCAATCCTGAGCGTGCTGATGCTCGCGGCGAGTTGCGGGACCGAGTTGCGGGCCATCGCGGAAGGCCCCGACGAAGAAAAAGCGATAGACGAGTTGGGCTGTCTGTTCTCTGGCGGATTCGGAGAGACTTCGCTTGTCGCGCTGCCGGCGCGGACTGAGCATCCGGAGATCCGTTGGAAGGGTCTGGGAGTTTCTGAGGGGATTGCTATAGGCCGAGTGCTACGGATGCACAACGGCACGAAATACGTATATCGCTCCCGCCTCGACGCGGCGGAAATAGACCGTGAACTGCGGCGTTTCCGCGCGGCTCTGCGTCTGGCCCGGTGTCAATTGACAGCAGTCAGAGAGCGGGCCGCAAGGGATCTGGGCCAAGACCAGGCCTACGTTTTTGACGCTCACCTGCTGTTGCTTGAAGACAAAAAGCTGCTCGGCGACGTTGAGAAACAGATATCTCAGGAACATGCCAACGCTGAGTGGGCTGTAAGAGTGGTGGGCGATCACCTCGTTACTATGTATTCGGAGATCGAGGACGCCTACCTGCGCGAACGCGAGTCTGACATTGAAGATGTTGTCCAGCGTTTGCTCGTGGCGTTGAGTGGCGAACGCAGGCCGCGGCGCAAGCTTTCAAAAGACGCAGTGATTGTGTCGCAAGATCTTCTTCCTTCCGCGGTGGCTGAGATGGACTTTGACTACGCCCGGGCAATTGCCACGGACACCGGCGGATGGACTTCCCACACCGCCATAATTGCCCGAGGCCTCGGCATCCCCGCTGTCGTGGGCCTGCGAGACTTCTTCCGCCGCGCCCGCACCGGGGATCAGATCGTTGTAGATTCGTTGGGTGGAGAAGTGATTCTTCATCCCTCGCCAACAACCCTCGAGCGATATCTATCGGAATTCGGTAACCGCGCCACAAGTCGTTCAGTCGAGACGCCCCGGCTGGAAGAGGGTCCCCTGCGAACCGTGGATGGCCTGGAGATTCGGATGCGCGCTAATGTGGAAGTGCCTGCCGAGTTTGCCGGCGTGCGCAGATACGGTGCACGAGGCATCGGGCTGTATCGCTCCGAGTTTTTACTTTCCCGCGGCGGGGTCATGGTTTCGGAGGACGATCAGTACGCTGCGTATTCCGAGATTGCCAAACTGGCAGGTGATGACGGCGCGATTGTTCGTCTCTTCGACCTCGGTGGAGAGAACACTGGCGACCTCATGGCTGAACCGGAACGAAACCCCGCGCTGGGTCTACGTGCGATACGCTTCGGATTGTTCCACAAAGAGATCATGCGCACTCAGTTGCGAGCGATCCTTCGGGCAGCGGCGGAGGGCCGTCTCGACATTGTGCTGCCAATGGTGGCGGACGTCGGCGATGTTAGGAGCGCCAAGGCGATGATTGAGGAAGAAAAGTCCAGGCTTGAAAAACAGGGTCTGCAGCACGGCCACGTTGGCATTGGAGCAATGATCGAGGTTCCTTCGGCTGTTTTGACTGCTGGCAGAATTGCAGGCAACGTAGATTTTTTCGAACTGGGCACCAACGATCTTGTGCAATACACGCTTGCGGTCGATCGTAGTAGCGATCACGTTGCCGGTTGGTTTCGAACCCTGCACCCATCCGTATTGATCAGCATCTACCAAAGCTTGAATGCCGCGAAGCAGGCAGGTATTCCAGCGATCGTTTGCGGGGAGATGGCATCGACTCCAGCGTACGCAGCTTTGCTTCTAGGGTTAGGCGCAGTCGACTTAAGTATGACACCGGCTAACATCCCTCGAGTGCGCCGCTCGCTTTCGTGTATTGATTCCCGAGACGCCAAGGCGATTGCTACCGAGTGCCTGCAGTGTGGGACCGCTGACGAAGTCGAACATCTTGTGCGAGAACGTTTTCGAGCCCGTTGGGCGCAGATCTTTCCGCTCGAC
>JACDCK010000302.1 GCA_013817595.1 Pyrinomonadaceae bacterium
GATAACGTCTTTTCCATAGTGGAGTACAGTATTCCCCTATCTTTACACCTTTACGCAGAGATCAGTATGTGCCACAGTCCGAACGCGGTCCACTTCAAATGGGCTTGGTATTAAAGGAGCCTTAGCAGGCATGAAAGGAGATTTGCATGCCAGAGCCCATAAGCCTGCTAGAGAATGGTTACCCTTGCGGACTTGTCTGAAGATTGTGCTGCCCTGGGCTAGGGCAGTATTGACGCCTGATCTAGCAAAGTGTAGAGCTCGCTCCCGGCGGGCTCCCGTGGAGAGGCGCTAGCCAGGTGACTCCGTGCTTGCTGTTGATAGAGCCATACGATCAGAGCCGTGTAGCGCAGCGATCCCGCTGCCGCCAGGAGTGCCCGCACCCCGTCATGGTGTTCTGTGGATGCACGGGCGGCTGCGAGCAGCGTCTGAAGTCGCTCGCGTTGTTCCCCGGTCAGGGTGGATAGGGCGTGGACTACCGGGAACGTGCGCTTACCGTTCAAGAGGTCTTGTCCGCACTCGTCGCCCCAGATGTCCTGTGCGTCGTTTATTAGCTGTTGGGCTATGCCGAAACACGAACCGAAGGCTGCGTATGCCTCGATCGTAGAGGGATCTTCGGTCGCTAGAGTGGCTCCCGCAGCCGCAAACAAAGCATATTCAGCCCCGCTCTTTTTCTCCGCCATTGCCCTGCATTCCTCTACGGACACATTCTCCAGTGCTGGGAGGAGTAGATCCTCATACTGACCAGCACCCATCGTCAGGCCAGCGTCTGCGAAAAGGTGGGCCAGCGCCCAAAGCCTTGCTAGCGGCGTCCCTTTTGCTTGTAGACGAGCGATAGAAAGCTGGGGGAGCGCTCCGAGAAGAGTGGTCGCTGCCAGGCTAGCCTCCGATTTGTCGCGGACGTGCCACAAGGGCGGCAGCTCGTGATCGAGGATGCTGTCGAACAGGTCGGCGCCGATGTACAGGAGGGTACAGGCCCCAGCCACAGGGAGAGCCGGCCTCTCATCGCCGGTGATCGCGGCGTGCACCAGAAGCGGCAATTGGGTCGAGGACATCTGTGGCCAAGCCTCTGCCTGCTCTTTGCCAACCCTCAAGTGTATTCGCAGTAGCTCCCGATGGCCCGCGCGTACAGGGAGCGCCAGGATCAACTCATCGAGGAACGCAAAGACTCTTTCCACCCGCTCACGCGCGCGCCCTTTATCATCAATATTCGCTGTCTTGCTGTGGCTCTCTACGCTGCCGACCTCACTGAATCATCTCGTTGTGCAGCCGAGGTCGCCATCCTGGCGGACGGATCCGTTTCCAGGTTTGTGGCGTGGCGCACATCTGACGCTCAGGTATTATCTATGGGCGTCTGTCAGGCCCGAGAAGAGATCTTCGTCTAGGCTATTGCGAACGGCATAGACGAAGTCCCTTACTTGCGCCATTTCCCGGTCGTTTAGGGTGATCCCGTGTCTCTCTAGCGTACCTTCCAGGTCGTCCCATAGTCCGCGTCGGAACTGGTCGTCATGGATCGCCAATATAGTCAGCGCCCTCAGCGCCTCTAACCGTATCTCCTCCATGCCATCCATTAAGTCCTTCCCGCTAGTTCGCGTGCTGATCCAACCTTCTTGAGTTTAACTAACAACCACCCTTTGACACAAGGGTTACCCCCCACTCTGGCAGTTCATGGTCATTTATCTAACCCCTTTCTGCCAGTTCCCTTCCGAAGATTTGCAGATGTTCGAAGAAGGCGTCGATTTCCTATATTATGGCGGTGTGCAATGGATAGAGATCTTACCTTCCCCGGCCGAATGAAGTCTCGGCCGGGGATCCCTCGGAGGTTTGCCGTGCAAATTGACCCGGTAGCGCGCATGCGTCCATGATCGCTTCAGAACGACTCGCGCCTTCTGTTCGACGGGGATTACGGTTTCTCCATGATCATCAACTGCCGTACGGAGAGTTCAGAACGTACGCCAGTCCCTCTGTAGATATGCTTGTAACCTCCTTCGATAGTTCTGTGTTCGTCACCACGTTCGTTCTCTACAGTATCGCGTGTATCGATAGGCCTAGCGTAACAACGATGACGAATAAGGCAATCTCGTTCCTCGCAGAGGAAATGAGGGGCCCAGGCCTGTTTCAGTATTACACCTCGAAGAACACCAACAGCATTGGTTTCGATCTAGATGATACCGCTTGCGCCTCGGTCGCCCTGCAACGAAGCCATCCTCTAGTGGTTGGTGGTCATAACGTCGAGCATTTCATAGCGAATCGAAATGAAGCTGGGCTCTTCTATACCTGGGTAGGCGGCGCAGCTGTGGAGAACGACGTAGATAGCGTCGTCAACGCCAATGTGATGCTCTATCTGGGCGATCGTGACGAAACCAGGAGTGCATGCCGATACTTGATCGATACGATCGAGAGTAGCCGCGAGAGCGACTCTTACCGTCACTATCTCGACGATATGACCCTCTACTATGCCGTTTCGCGCGCGTATGCGCATGGTAACTTATCGCTCGGCGGGGCAAGAAAAGCGATCATAGTGAAGATCTTACAGCTCAGCAAAGATGACGGATCTTTCGGCGATGAACTCGCTACGGCTTGCGCGGTGTGCAGCCTGGCCAATTTCGAGTACGACGGCGTCGCAAGGCTTGCGGACGCCGTACGCTACCTCGAAGAGCAGCAAAGGACAAATGGTTCATGGCGCAGGGTAGCAATGTTTTGCCAACCAGGCAGGTACTACGGCTCTGAAGAGTTGACTACCGCACTCTGCCTCGAAGCATTGACCCGTGTCGCCGCAATGTCAGCCAGTCAGCACGCCTCCTGAGGCGGCCTGTCAGCCAGTCAGCATCTCAGAGCAAGTGCCTGCCAATCTGGCTCCTACACGCAGAGCCAGACCCCGTGGCAAACGATGCGGGACCTTATCCACCGCAAAACAAACGAACGCAAGCAGCTTCCAACCACGTTGGCATGCTGACTGGCTGAAATGCTGATGGCGCGCCGTGCCTGAGGCTCAAGCATCATGCACGGCGCTGATGTAAGGTGTCTAGTTCATTG
>JACDCK010000303.1 GCA_013817595.1 Pyrinomonadaceae bacterium
ATGAACAGCCCGTGATTAACACAACAGGAGACGTCATTGATGGAGAGCTACGAGAGAGAGCAGACACGAGGAGCGAGAGAATGATATGGAGAGAGCGTGAGAGAGAGGCAGACACACAGAGAGAGAGAGAGAATGGCCCTCAGCTATGTCATAGCACTTTGTGCCTTGGACTCCAACGCTTGATCTCGCAAAGCAATCCGGGGGGACCTTCGGGGCGCCACTGCACCTCCGTTGGCAACGCAACGCGGATCGCGAACATGAACGGTATCGTCGCACGGCAGGAGTGCGGCATCATCACACAATGATTGCGGCGCAGCGGCAGTACGGCGGCTGGACGATGGACGAAGACGCGAACCAGCCACTGCTGGTTTCGCAGCAACAGCAACAGCGACAGCACTGGCAGTAGAGGTCTCACGACTTGCGGCGGCGGCTGCGGCGGTGGCGGAGCGTGCGCTGATGCGCGATGAACGGCGAAGGCCAGCCCGCGCTGGTGCTTCAGGAAGTAGGGCGGCAGGAAGAGGCGCAGAGGCAGACGATGGTGAGGGCGGCTCAGTGGCGAGCGATGGCGATGAAGAGAGTGACGTAACGTGAGTGGCGTTCGAGTGAGATGAAGAGCGTGTGAATTTTTTGCGGGAGGGCTTTTTCTTGGCGGAAGGGTGGGGTTTGTGAGCGTCAATGTGAGCGTGCGATGGAGATGGCGGTGGCGGGGGTGCGGGAACTGCTGCCGCAACAGCAGCGGCGGCATTCTCCTCCTGCTTCAGGGTGGAGACGCGGCACTTGAACATGCCCCACACGAGCGTGGTGACAGCGGGGAGGAGGATGGCGGTGAGTGGTGCGTGCTGGAAGACAGTGAGATTGCCCATCATGATCTGCAGTTTGTGATCGTCAGTGAGCGAGGCGAGTGTGTTCAGTGCGGGGGCGACCAGAGATGTGTTGTCAAGCGCGTTTGTGATCTTGTCCTTGAGTGTATGCCAGAACTCAGCGCGTTTGGCAGCGAGATCTGCTTGGGGGCAGTGAAGCAAGAAGTGAGTTTGATCTTCGCAGAGCGATTGTTTGCAGAGCGGGCACGAGCGTTTCTCCCGGACGATCTTCTGCCAGCGTTGTGTCTCCACCGCAAGCGGCATGTTGCCGGCACGCAGCATGAACATGAAGCGAATGGCCTTGTGCGAGATAAAGTTTTGCGTGAGATATGGTGAGAGGGCAATGAGTGGGGTGTTTGCGTGTGCGTTGAGAAAGTGGTCGAGTTTGTGTTTGGTTTGTGCGTCTTGTTGAATTTGTTCTTCATCCCGTGCATGTAACACTTTCTTCACAATGCTCATGTACTCATTCCAGCTCTCCTTTGACTTTGCCTCACACGCCTTCTCAAAAGCCTCCCGAATATTGCCGGCAGTGCTGCGGATGTTCATGAGCAAGCACAGTCGGCGGAACCAACCCACACGTACGCCCGCTGCTGCGTTCATCTCTTTCCACGCCTTGTACGCAAACCGCTCCCGCTCTTCCTCGCTGTTGCCCATGTTCTCGAGCTTTGATGCGTAGCGCAGCTTTGCCTTGTCGAAACGGGCCGCAATGGTCGGTAGGCCCAACTCAGCAAGCACAGCTGCCGAGGCGGTGTGCTCTGGCACGCCGAGAATGTATCGGGCGCATCGAAGCTGCAGGCGCTCCAACTCATCGAGCTGCACTTTGTCACACCACCACACTTCACAACCATACTCCATCACGGGCCGAATCATAGCTTTGTACACACAGAGTTTGAAACGCACATTGAGCGACGGGTTGTTCAGACATGAGTACCACTGGCCAATGCGTTGTTTAGCGTTCTTGATCACTTGTTCGACATGGAAGTTCCAGCTTTTGTCATCGGAGAAGTACAAACCGAGGTACTTGTACTGATGAACAACCTCCAAACGCTTAGCCTTCCACATGTATTGTTCACGCAGCACATCCTCCGGCACATCCACATCACCATCACGCACAACCATCACCTGTGTCTTAAGGTCATTGACCTCAAGGCGCCACTTGCTGCAGAACTTCTCCAGAGCGGCAAGAAGCTTGCGCAGCTCGTCGGCCGACAGGGCCATCATCACAACATCGTCCGCAAACAGCAAGGAACTCAATAACTCTTTCAACACTTCCACGCCACACCCCTCGGCCGCCAACGTCTCAGCCAGATCGTCGACAAAGATGGAAAACAACTCGGGCGACGAGATGGCCCCCTGTGCTACACCAAGCCCCACATCGAACGGATCAGACACACATTGCTTGTAGCGCACGGTCCCACGCACATTGGTCAGCATCGCCTTAACCGCTGCGTAGGTCTTGCCGCGGATGCCAGCGCGGTCATGCATTTTCGCGAACAGCAGAGTACGATTCACCCGGTCATATGCCTTACGCACATCCACGAAACACAAGAATAGCAAGCCACCGCCACGCACATACTTGTCCACTGCATGACGCAGCACGAACGCCTGGTCGGCACACGAGCGGTTCTTGCGGAAGCCACCCTGTTGCTCGCACAGTTGTACATTGGCAGTCATGCGGTCAGTGAGAATACGATCGAAAACCTTCCGCACAATAGACAACAATGTAATGCCACGATAATTGGTGCACAAAGTCGGGTCGCCTGGTTTGGGCAGGACAATGTTCTCGCCCAGTGACCAATCGGCGGGAGTGTAACCCGCGTCTAGCACCACATTGAAGAAGAAAGCAAGCACCACACGCATACGAGGCCCACCAAACTTGAACAATTCGTACCGCAGACCCACAGCGTCGCCAGCCTTGTGATAGCTGAGCGCCTTGAGTGCCTTCTTGACCTCGTCCGCACCGATCGCGTCGTTGTACCACCCATGCTCCTGCACCTCGTCAGGCAGCGCATCCTTGATCGCCTCACAACGCTGCTCACAATCGCTCATGTGCTGGGCGTCGAACGTGTGCTTGGGGCCCTCGTCATTGTAGATGTCGTTGAACGATTCGGCGAGCGTGGCAGCAATGTCACTGTCGCTGGTGGCCAGGGAGCCGGACTTGGTTTTCAGTG
>JACDCK010000304.1:0-876 GCA_013817595.1 Pyrinomonadaceae bacterium
GTCTCCGCCCTTTCTTGCGCGGTCGCCCCATGACCCCACGCTTTCTCTCCGGTGCCGGCTCATAGAGCGCGGCATCCAGACGCAAGCGGCTCACGACCGTCACTTGCTCACGCACCGCCGACAGCAGCTCCAGCGCAGCGAAACTGCTGTCTGCCGTGACGACCAACTCGCGCTCCGGCAACCACCGCTTGACCATCAGCAACATCTGTCGGGCACGCTCCGTCAGCTTGCGATGGGCGCGCCCGCGCTCCTCGTAATAGCGCTCGGACGGGCACAGCGCAGTCAGGAAAGGCAAGGCCCAGCAGCGCCCGGCCCACGGAATCTCAACCAGCAACATCAAGGACAGCCAACGCAATCCACTGGCTTTAACAAAGTGCGAGTGCGAGGAGCGCACCGGGTCTCGGTAAATGCCAAGGGCTGTGATCCGGTCACCGCGTCGTCGCTCGATGGTATCGTCGAGTCCCATCACCAGCACGCCCGATGGAGCGAAGGCTCTGACCAACAAGCCAAGCAGGATGCGACTGGCGGCCATGCTCGACCATCGGGCACGGCTCAAGACGCGATGATAGTTCTGGAAATGCACCTCATCGCTCAACCCGCAGACGCGCAGTGCGGAGGTCACAGTCCGCTTGCCGGGCGAGAGCAGTGCGCCGACGAGCAAGACTTGTGCGTGGCGGAAGACGGGCTTGGAAAACAATGGCGCGAACGCTGCAATCAAGTTCGCAAGTTCGAGAGGCAGTGTCAGCATGGGTAACCTACTTTTGGCGAAGTGGTCACCAGCTTACGCTGCCTCTCGTTTTCTTTTCAAAGATCAGAAATGGATAAAGTCCAGCTTAGCTAGTTGCTGACGAAATCAGCGACTTATCGTAGCAGGAC
>JACDCK010000304.1:886-3022 GCA_013817595.1 Pyrinomonadaceae bacterium
ATTCATAACCACGGTCTACCTTTAGTGCCGGGTTCTTAGCTCGACTTTATCCATTTTTAGAGGGGCAACATGGCAGTGGTATAAGTCTTTTGTTTTCTACGCCAGACTTTTTGAATATCCTCTTTTTGACCGACATTAAAAAAAGTCTGGCGAATAGTCAGGACGCTAAGTCTTTTATTGACGTCACCTGTTTTCAAAATGGATAAAGTCGAGCTTAGAAGCTGTTTGAAAATTCATAATGGCTTGAGCCTACGCAGCATCAAGCGTGTCATGGCGATATAGATCAGCGCTTCGCTGGTGTCAGTCAACACTTCATAATCTTTGCTCAAGCGACGATTGAAGTGCAGCCACGCGAAGGTGCGCTCCACGACCCACCGCCGCGGCAGCACAACGAAGCCTAGCTGTTCTTCGTTACGCAAGACCACTTGTAAGACGAAGCGAAAACGCGCCGTGACCCACGTGGCGAGCGATGAACCGCGATAGCCACCATCAACCCAGATGCGGCGCAGCTTTTTACAGCCCCCGCTGGTGCGCGCCAAGAGTCGTCGTGCGCCATCGCGCTCTTGGACTGAGGCGGCAGTCACAGCGACGCTGAGCAATAAGCCGAGCGTGTCCACTAGCAGATGCCGTTTGCGCCCCTTGATGTTTTTCGCCGCATCAAAGCCGCGCACACCCGGCACATGCGTCGTTTTCACGCTTTGGCTGTCGAGACATCCGGGGGTCGGGTGTTTATGGCGTCCGGCCGTGCGCCGTACTTCGGCACGCAGGCGGTCATGCAGGCGAAGCCATTCATTGCTTTTGCGCCAGAGGCGGAAGTAGTAATAGACGCTTTGCCACTTGGGAAAGTCTTTCGGCAACATACGCCATTGAATGCCGCCGACCACACCATACAAAATGGCATTCACGACTTGGCGCATATCGAGTTCGCGCGGTCGCCTTTGTCGTTTAGCTGTGGGCAGCAACTCTTTGATATGCTCCCATTGGCTGTCAGTCAGATCACTAGGATAGTTTTGGTTAGGCATAACTCAAACATACCTAACCAATGGTGCTAGTTCTAGAGACTGAACTCAGCGATTGAAAGATGGACAACGCCATGCTCGTCAGGCTCAAGCCCATGCCATTGCACCAACACCTTGAAGGCGGCCATCGTGTAGGCCAGCCGCATTTGAAAGTATGCCCACTCACGATCCATGACTCTCTTGAAGTGGTTCACCAGCGTCAACATCGAGAGCACGGTCTCGACCATCATGCGCTGATTCCACGTCCCGCGCGGGCAGACCTTGAGGTTCTGCGGATCACCTTTTTTGGCATGAAAGCCGGTGTCACCGCACACGATCATCTCGTTTTCGTATTGCTTGATGAGCGATTGAAAGACCGTCTCCGAGACGTTTGCCGTGTCGCACTCACAAGCCACGACGAGACCGAGTTTGTTCAACAGCAGGCAGAGTTTACCGCCCACAATCCAGCGCCGGTTCGACAACCCTTTGCGCCCATACTGCCTGCGAGAGCGGCCTTCGCGGATCGGATGAATCAACTCGATACCATAGCTGTCAATGACACCCAGCACGGTTGGCTCAGCCATAAACCGCTCAGTCCAGCTACGATGCGTCTTGAACAAGCGGAACAGACGTGTTCGCTCCGGCAAAGACGGAACCAGAGCTTGGAAATCACGCGTGAGCCAGCGATAACAGGGACGGGAGCCTCCGCCTTTGATGGCCAAGATGAAAGCCAGCGTGACGATCTCGCTCGGATGAAGCGCGGCTTGGCTGTGTTTCGGCAATTCCTTCATCTGGTCGTCTCCACGGCAAAAGAGTTCAGTGATAAAGTCTTGGGTGGTCACGATTCTTGCCTCCCTCAGCGTGTGGTTTGGTCGCCAACGCATTAGGCGGTGAAAATCGTGGCTTTTTCAACTAGCACCAAAGGTTAGATAGTTATGGTGGCTGAGAGCCACTTACATGCTGCCAGTTCTGATCGTCACTGTTCGTAAGCTGTCCGGAACTGCGGCTAAGGTTGATGGCCCACGCTGCCACTCTCTACAGTTCTCTGCCGCTTGAAATGGCAAAGCCTTCTCCCGCGCGCGCGGGATTTGTCCCATCAGGATTCTTCTCGCAGAAGAATCCTGGCTCACCTTTGCCA
>JACDCK010000305.1 GCA_013817595.1 Pyrinomonadaceae bacterium
GCTCCGCGATTTTGCGGATTACATCGTGCTCAATGTCAGCTCACCAAACACGCCGGGATTGCGTGCGCTCCAGGAAGAAGCAGCCCTTTCCCAACTGCTCCAGGCGATCTGCCGGGAAAACGAGAAATCGCGTAAACCGATTCTTCTAAAAATCGCGCCCGATCTTTCGCTGCCCGAACTTGATCAAATCGTCGCCACTTGCGAGCAGAATGAGATCGACGGCTTCGTCGCCACCAACACCATGCTCGACCACTCTGCGATCCCTCGGGAGAAAGATCAAAGCGG
Source organism: Pyrinomonadaceae bacterium (assembly GCA_013817595.1). GTDB lineage: Bacteria > Acidobacteriota > Blastocatellia > Pyrinomonadales > Pyrinomonadaceae > PSRF01. Next base: position 286 of record JACDCK010000305.1, read on the forward strand.
TGGCCTCAGTGGTGCGCCATTGCGAGAAAAATCGACCGCCTTTGTCCGCGCTCTCCGCGAACGATCATCCCTGCCCATCATCGCGGTTGGCGGAATCTTTGACGCCGCGAGCGCAGCCGAAAAATTCGCTGCCGGAGCACAGCTCATTCAAGTCTATACCGGCTTCATCTATCGCGGACCGGCGATGCTCAAGTCGATCCTCGACGAGTTCTAAGCGTAACCTTCAGATCTTGCTCGCTTTCGCCAGGTAGTTCCTTGTGCAAGGCAACAATCTGCTACGATTTAGGGGACCTACGCCTTGTCCTCCAATCGGCCTTCTTCGGCTTCATGTAAATCGACCCATGTCTGAACATCAGCGCGATCTCCCCAGCCCAGCTGTTCCTTGGTCAATTGGAGGTCGGCGCTCGCTTCGTCCCGCCAACCGCGTTTGGAAAGGAATGCGTTCCAAATCAGGATTTCTTCGTCGTTTGGTTTGCGACCGTGTTCAAACCACCAATCGAGAATTTCTTCGTCCGATCCGCCCTGCAGGGTTCGGTCGACAAGCTCGTCGTAATCGATCCGGAGAAATCGTGTGCAGCGGGCATCAAAGAATGTGGGATCATCCACTCCAACAAAATAACCGGCCGCCAATTGGCCGCGGGCATTTAGCCGGATCTTATCGAGCATCCGCGCAAAATAGATTAGACCCTTGGTCTCGCGATAATCACTACAGGGAGTTTGCATAATGGTTTTTCTTTAGCTCTCCTTTGACAGTACCTTTAGGCCAAACGCGGAAGTGGCAAGACCCACTTTCACTGAGGAACACATCCCAGTCCCACACGGTCCGTTTCAATGGACAAATCGCTCAACCAGAAGCGGCGTCGCCGCGCCATCATCGCATTCGAAATGATTCGGCTCGATCGAACTGCCGCCGAGCCAATTCATCATCAACTTTACCGCCAGATTCGTGATGAACTGGCTTCCGGTAGTTTCAACCACAACTCTTCGCGGCTACCTTCCACCCGGGCGCTCGCGGCGGAACTGGGTATCGCAAGACTCACCGTCAAGCTCGCTTTCGAGAAGCTTCATGCCGAAGGCTACCTCCGAGCGAGGAGCGGATCGGGAACGTTCGTCGCAGACTCTTTGCCCGAAACGTTCCTCAGTCCGGATAAGGCGACAGCGAAGCCGCAAAAGGAACGTCCAGCCCGGCTTTCCGAGCGGGTGAAAAACATTCCGGATAAACGCGTCGGAAAACAGTTTGATGTCGGGATCGCGGGATCCCCCGGTGTTTCTTTTGTGCCCGCGCTGGCGGCGATTGACGAGTTTCCGATTGAGGTTTGGGAACGACTCCGCGCGCAAGTGCTGGCAAGCAAGGGAGCTCACCTGCTGCAATATGCGTCGAGTCATGGCGACGCCGACCTGCGCAAAGCTATCGCAGCTTATTTATGCGATTTCAGAGGCGCGCGCTGTCATCCGGATCAAATCATCATCACTGCCGGAACACAGCAGGCGCTGATGATCAGCGCGCTGACCTTGGTCAATCGGGGTGAAGTCGCATGGATCGAAGATCCGGGATTTCACCAGGCCCGCAGAGCTTTTGGTTTCGCCGGGGCGACGGTGGTTCCGAGACCGATCGACCGCGAAGGGATCGTGATCGCGCGGTCTTCACAGCAGGCGTCGCCCAAAATTGTTTTTGTAACACCGTCCCACCAATTTCCTCTTGGGATGACGATGAGCCTCGCGCGCAGGACCGCTTTGATTGAGTTTGCACGGACCCGCGACGCCTTTCTTTTCGAGGATGATCACAGCTCGGAATTTCGTTTCACCGGTCCGCCGCTGCCGTGCTTGCAGGGACTCGACAACTCCGGTCGGGTCATCTACGCGGGGACGCTGAGTAAGATTCTCTATCCCTCATTGCGCTTGGGATATCTCCTCGCGCCAAAGCAGTTGGTCGATTCCATGATCAAGGTTCGTGCCGTGATGGATCAACATTCATCGGCGATTGATCAGGCGACTCTCGCTCGATTCGTGAGCGAAGGGTTTTTCCTGAGTCACGTGAAACGAATGCGGAAACTCTATGCCGATCGGAGAGAATTCTTCATTCAGCAATTCAACCTCTTGCTGGGCGATCGATTTGTTTTGCAGGTGCCAGAAGCGGGTTTGCATTTCGTGGCCTGGCTGCGGAAGCCAGCAGAGTTGCCGTTGATCACGCGTGCCGCCGTCGAGATCGGGATCAGGCCAACGCCCCTGTCGTTTTTTTGCATGAAAGCGGAGCTGAAGCCGGCGTTGACCTTCGGTTTCGCGGCCTGGTCGCACGCGCAGATTCGAGAGGGCCTGCTAAAATTAGCTGCTAAACTTAAGTAAGCAGTCGCTAGTCCGCTTCCCGTTAGTGCTCTAGCGCTCATAGAACCGTCGCTTCACCGCACAAAAGCTTGCATGCGAGCGGCAGCATAATTTTTGAATGCGTAAGTGCGCAGCTTTCTGAGCAGACGGCGCGGATGAACTGCGATTTTTTCGAGGTGGTCAGATCAAAGTGGGATGGGGCGATTAGACAGAGTGGGTCTTGTGACTGGCGAACCAACCACCCTACCATTCCTCACACATCAAAAGAGGAAAAATCATGATCCCACGAAAATCCAACCCCGACTTACATTCACCTTCCAGGACGATAGCCTCGCCTCCAGATAACGCGCCATACCCGGGTCGCTACGCCGTTAATGACGGCTACAGAACATGGATTCTATTCATCATCACCT